>JAMORZ010000089.1 GCA_027063295.1 Sulfurimonas sp. | reverse complement strand
TAACTCATCTTCACTCATCCCACCACACAAACGACACTTTTTTAAACTACCAAGTGCATCTTCTATTGCATGTGCAACTTTGAGACCAACAAAAGTATCGTTCATCACCATATAGTAAGCAAGTCTTGTTGCTGATTTTTTTCCAATAGTAGGCAACTCACCAAGTGCATCAACTAAACGATTAAACTTCTCTAATGAACTATTCATTTTTCCTCTTTCTTTGGTAGAAATACCCACATAGTCAAATCACTTTGCAACTTTCCTGCTAACTCCGAAGCTTGATCTCCAAAACCTGTAAATAGATCTGCTCGTATAGCACCTTTTATAGCCCCACCTGTATCTTGTGCAAATACAACTCTTTGTATGGAGCTATCTTTCCCTTTTGCATCTATATACAACATACTTCCAAGAGGAATAAACCCTCTATCAACAGCAACTGACCTCATTGGTGTTAGTTCCACACCCAATGATCCTGTTGCCTTGTAGTTACGTTTTTTGAAAAAAATGAGTGATTTATTATAATGAAGAAGCTGATCTATCTTTTTAGGATGTGTATCACACCACTTTTTGATAGCTTGTAAACTCATCTTCTCTTTTGGAATCTCCCCTTGTTCAATAAGGTATTTACCGATAGAACGATAGCGGTGACCATTTTGGTTGTCATATCCAACAAAGATGGTAGTATTATTATCAAGTTTCACTCTTCCTGATCCTTGTACTTCTAAAAAAAACTTATCAATTTTTGAATCAACATAACATATCGCAGTTGCGTTTATATCTCGACTCTCTATCTCTTTACGAGTATAATAAGGTATCAGTTTGTTCCCTTCCAATCGACCACGAAGTCGATAGTTTTTCAATTCAGGATAAATAGAACTTAACTCCACACTTATCATATCTTTTGGTGTTTCATAAAGAGGATAAAGATATTTTTTTGATTTTTTCAAAGAACCATGAAGTTCAGGTTCATAATATCCCGTTAAAAGAGGTTTCTTTTGTGGTGCAACAATTTTATAAGGGATAAAATGGTTTTCAAGAAACCTTTGTGGATTTTGTACATTGTATACCTGCCTACATAAATCTGCATAGATTTTTTGTGTTCTAGAACTTTTGCAATTGTTACGAAAAACGTCTAAAACCTCTACATAGTTTTCTTCACTCCATTGAGGCAGTTGATCAAAAGATGATTGTTGCAATGGTGTATTTGGCATACTTTTCACACTAGGCTCTGGCTGATAAGAACATCCATAAAACAAAAAAACCAAGACTATAGAATAAACAAATAATTTCATAGTTGTGATTGTATCACAAGAGTACAAATTACTCTTCACATTTTCTCTTTTAGGGTATAATTGCGCAAAAAATTTTATATAGGTGTAAAAATTATGGAAGAACTAGATTACTATGAAATACTTGAAATATCAAGAAACGCAGATAAAGCAACTATAAAAAAAGCCTATAGAAAGATGGCTAAGAAGTATCATCCAGATAAAAATCCTGGAGATACAGAAGCAGAACATAAGTTTAAACTTTGTAATGAAGCATATCAGTGCCTTAGTGATGACCAACAACGCAGTATCTATGATCGTTATGGAAAAGAGGGACTCCAAGGGATGGGTGGAGGTCGCAGCAGTTCAGCTGGATTTGATGATCTTAGTTCTATGTTTGAAGAGATGTTTAGCGGATTTGGTGGTGGTCGTTCGCGCAGACAAAACCCTGCAGATATGGACAAGTACCCTCTTGATATGAATATAGAGATTCGTATTAGTTTTCACGAAGCAGTTTTTGGTTGTGAAAAAGAGGTGAAGTTTAAATATAAAAAATCTTGTGCTGATTGTAAAGGCACTGGTGCGAAAGATGGAAAACTCTCAACTTGTCCACAATGTAAAGGGCAAGGTCAAGTTTATATGAAACAAGGTTTTATGACATTTTCTCAAACTTGTCCTGTGTGTCATGGTAGTGGAAGCTCAGCAACAGATAAGTGTAATAGCTGTCGTGGTGTCGGCTATGAAGAGGTTAGTGAAAATGTCACTATCAAGATCCCAAAAGGGATCGACACAGGTAACAGACTGCGTGTCTCAGGAAAAGGAAACATATCCAAACGTGGGCATAGAGGAGATCTTTATGTTACATTTGATGTTGAAGCAGATAAACACTTTATCCGTAATGATAACGATGTCTATATTGAAATACCTGTTTTCTTCACACAAGCAGTTGCAGGAGACACACTCACCATCCCTTCTTTAACAGGTGAGTTAGAACTTCAACTTGATGTAGGAACACGTGATAAACAACATTTTACATTTAGAGGTGAAGGTATCGAAGATGTACATGGACATGGAAAAGGTGATCTTATCGCTGTTATCGATATTCAGTACCCTAAAAAACTTAACGATGAGCAACGTGAACTTCTTAACAAACTTCAAGAATCTTTTGGGCTTGAAGAGTCGAAACCCCACGAAGGGCTTCTTGATGCTGCGATTGATAAAATGAAAAGCTGGTTTAAATAAACTATGAACAAAAATAGCCTTCAAGAGCAACTCTCGAGTCTTGCTCTTTCGATGTTTAGAAAAGACTTTTTTGGTATATATCACGGTTCACTCTCAGCAAAAACTGAGTCAAACCGTTTTATCATCAACACAAAAGAGGCTATTTTTGATGCACTCAACCAACATAATCTTATTGAACTTTACTATAAAAAAGATTACCGTTGGAATCAAGCTAGTATCGATGCTCGTATCCACCACAGTATCTACTCTCAGATATCTGAAGCGAAATTCATCTGTTTTACAATGCCACCCTTTACAACTGCTTACTCACTTGAACACAATATCATCTCTCCAAAAGATTATTTTGGTAGTAGAGAATTAGGTTCAATCGAGATTGTAGATCCAAAGCAGTTTGATGATTGGTACGATAGAGCAGATAGTGAAATAGCATACTATTTTCAAACAAAAAAAACAAACATTATGGTGATACGTGGTTATGGTGTTTATGCTTTTAACAGAGATATTCATGAAATGGCAAAAAAACTTGCCATTTTAGAAAAAAGTTGCAGACTTCTTATGTTAGATACAGATGCAACAGATGAGTTTTACGACTAAAGTAAAGATTGGATAGCTTCATAAGCTGTATCGATCATCTTATCACACTCATCTTTTGTCATGATATATGGTGGCATAAAATAGATAACGTGCCCAAGTGGTCTTAAAAGTACACCATTTTTAAGTCCATACTTATACACTTCAAGACCTATCCTTTGTTCTGGTGCGTAACCTTGCAGATCAAGTGCACACACCATCCCTGTTTGGCGAATATCAGCAACATTTTCAAGTTTTAAAAATTTTTGTAATTTTTCACCCATATATTGTGAGAGTTCTCTGTTTTTTTCTATAATATTTTCATTTTCAAAGATATCAAGAGTTGCGTTTGCAGCTGCACATGCAAGAGCATTGCCTGTATAAGAGTGTGAGTGTAGAAATGCTTTATACTCACTATAATCACAATAAAACTTTGCATAGATCTCGTTTGATGTAAGCACTACAGAAAGAGGTAGGTAACCTCCTGTAAGACCCTTTGAAAGTACTAAAAAGTCAGGAGATATACCAGCTTTTTCACACCCAAACATCTCCCCTGTTCTACCAAAACCAACCATAACTTCATCTGCAATGAGATGGATATTATATCTGTTACAAATATCACGAAGAAGTACTAAAAACTCCCCATGATACATATGCATATACCCTGCTCCTTGTATGAGTGGCTCTACAATAATCGCACTGATCTGCTTACCTTTTTGCTCACACAGCTCTTCAAAAGCAGCAGCTGCTTCTTGAGCTGCTTGTATGCTCATATCTTTTGGTACTGGTGTTTGTAGTGTCTCAAGCAACAACGGCTCGTATGTCTCCTTGTAAAGCTCTACATCACCGACACTCAAAGCACCTATTGTCTCACCATGATAAGAGTTAGTCAAAGAAACAAAAATCGTTCTGTTTTTTTCACCATCATTTCTGTGTGCATGATAACTCATCTTTAGTGCCACTTCAACAGCAGATGATCCATTATCTGAGTAAAAACATTTATCGAGATTTTTTGGTGTTAGTTTTACTAAACGCTCAGAGAGCCTTACAACTTGTTCATGTGTAAAACCTGCTAAAATCACATGCTCTAAAGTATCAAGTTGCTCTTTAATTTTATCATTTATATATCTGTTAGTGTGTCCAAACATATTGACCCACCAAGAGCTTATAGCATCGATATATTTGTTTCCATCAAAATCTTCAAGATAAACTCCAGAAGCCCTTTTTATAGGGACGAGTGGAAGAGTTTCATGATCTTTCATTTGGGTACAAGGATGCCATAAAACATCAAGGTCTCTATTTTGTATGTTAGTGTTGTTATTGTTTTTAATCATAAGTATATTATACCAATGATGTAGCACTTTATCAAGTTTAAAGGGTAATTTACATAGAATACACAAAATATCTACACGAAGGCTTTTCTCACAATGATAACTTGGATGCAAAGACATAAAAAATGGCTTATTATAACTATCTGGATCTCAACAATCGCATTTGTTGGTGCAGGTTTTGTTGGCTGGGGACAATATAGCTACGGTGATAAAGCAGGAGCAGTTGCAAAAGTTGGCAATGTTGAAATCAGCATGGGAGAACTTCAAAAAACATACTCACGAATCTATGCTCAGTACAACCAAATGTTTCGTGGAAATTTTGATGAAGAAAAAGCAAAACAGTTTGGTCTGCAACGTCAAGCACTACAACAACTCACACAGCAAGCTCTCATCTTAAATCTTACACAAGAGTATAATCTTGAAGTGAGTGATGCAGAACTTCTCAAAGAGCTTCAACAACAAAAATACTTTTTTAACGAAGCTGGTGTATTTGACAAAGAGATTTACAAAAGTGTACTCTCAAGAAATAACCTTACGATGAAAGAGTATGAAGATGATTTGAAGAAATCTCTTCTTATCCAAAAAACACTCGCATTTTTTCCTGTAAAAGAGAACAAAAATGAAACAAAAATTATGCAAACGCTCAGTTCTATTGCAGATAAACTTAACTATAAAGTTCTTGATCCTTCATTGATTGATGTTGATACATCAGATGAAAAGCTCAAAGCTTTTTGGGAAACACAAAAAAACAATTACAAAACAGATATCAGCTATAAGGTTACTTTTGTTATTCAAAAACAACTCTCTAAAACATTTGATCAGCAAACTATAGAGAAATATTACAACGAGAACAAAACACATTTCTTAGACAAAGATGGTAAGATCCTTCCTTTAGAAAAAGCAACCAATGTTGTAACAGAGCTCAATGACAAAGCAACAAAAGATGCTGCACTTCGTAAATATATCGCTTTTAAAAAGGGAAAACTTAATGAAGAGCCTCAAGAAGCAACACTTTCTCAATCAGCAAACCCTTATACTCCAGAGGTATTGGAAAAACTTTCTGAGAAATCTTTAGCATCCCCATATCTCAAGCCTATCCTTGTTGGAAAAACATATTATATTTTCAAACTTGAAAAAATCAATCCATCTGAAGTAAAAAGTTTTCAAGAAGCAAAAAGAGAACTTCTTCCACTCTACATCGCCACAAAATCAAAAGAGCAGATCTTAGAACTTGCAAAAAATTCTATTTCTACGTTTAAAGGTGTAGAAACTTCTTATATTACTAGTAAAGATGCTAATAAACTTACACTTTTGTCCGATATAGAAGCAAACGAATTTTTAAGCAAACTCTTTACAAGTTCGAAGAGAAGGGATTTTGTTCAACTGAGCAGTGGAAAAATTGTTCTTTATAACATCATGGAACAAAAAATGCTTAAAAATGAGGAAACTAACCCAGAACAACTGGTTACAAGATTGAAAAGTGCACTGTTTGATGAAGGTCTTATAAAGACTCTTAAAAACAAGTACCAAACTGAGATATATATAGAAGGACTCTAAATTGGGTAGAACTGTTTTAGCCATCGATGTTGGCTCTACTAAAATTTGTGCTGTAATTGCTCAAATAGCAAATGACAACTCTATATCTGTTATAGGGGCTGGCACAACAAAAGCTCAAGGTTTAAAGCGTGGAAGCATTACAAATATTGAGCTCGCTTCAAGAAGTATCAAAACAGCAGTAGAAGATGCAAAAAGAGTGGCTGGTTCAGAAGTTACTTCTGCTATCGTCTCTATCTCAGGAGCATACACAAAAAGCCTTAACTCAAATGGTATTGTAAATATCCAAAGCAAAGAGATCAGTTTTAAAGAGATTGAACGTGTTATGCACACCTCTTTGTATAATGCAAATATTCCAAACGAATATGAAGTGCTCCATGCACTTCCATTTAATTTTAAAGTTGATGATCAAGATTTTATCGAAGATCCTCTTGGGATGAATGCATCTCGCCTTGAAGTTGAAACACATATCATAACAACTCAAAAGTCAAACCTAAATAACCTTAAAAAGGCAGTTCAAGGTGCTGGAGTTGAAGTAGAAAATGTTGTTTTAGCAGGGTATGCTTCTGCTATCTCTACACTCAATGATGATGAGAAAGAGCTAGGTGCTACTGTGATCGATATGGGTGGTAACACATGTAATATCACCATACATTCTGGGAACTCTATCCGATATAATGACTTTTTAGGTGTTGGTTCTAACCATGTCACAAGTGATCTCTCAATGGCACTTCATACACCACTCAATGCTGCTGACAAAGTAAAACTCTCTTATGGATCACTTCTTAACCCAAGTAATGATCTCATAGAGTTACCTACTATTGGGGATGAGAGCAATACCCAAGAGGTATCACTTGAAGTGGTACACAATGTGGTGTACGCACGTGTTGGTGAGACACTTATGCTTCTTTCTAAGTTTATTGAAAATTCAGGACTTAAAGAGCAAACAGGTGCAGGTGTTATCCTTACTGGTGGTTTTTCAAATATGGAAGGAATCCGTGATCTTGCGGTAGCAACTTTTGGATCTGTGCCAGTGAGACTGGCAAAACCTAAAGAGATGAATGGACTTTTTGACTCTCTTAGAGGTGCAGAGTATGCAAGTGTCATAGGTCTTGTTATCTATGCTGCTCAACCATACACAGCTTATGAGATTGATGTCAACAAAAGAGTTCGTCATACAAATGAAGAAAAAACACCAATGACAAAAGTTAATTTTGAACAAGTTCCAGATATCCCTGTTGCTCCTATTGAAGAGCAAACAGAACAAAAGATGGTAAATCTAGAAGTTCAAAAAGAGAAAAAAAGTGACGAAGCAAATGGATTGTCTAAGTTTTGGAACTGGGCAACCCAGTTATTTTAAAGGAGTGAAGTGATGGAACCGTTTTTAGTAGAAGAAGCAAGCAACATTAATGGTGCAAGAATAATTGCAGTAGGCGTCGGTGGTGGCGGTGGAAATATGATCGGTCATATGATCAATGAGGGTGTAACTGGTATCGAGATGATGCTCATCAATACTGATGCTCAAGTACTCTCAGAAAACTCTGCAGCATCAAAGATTCAAATCGGTGCAAAACTAACAAAAGGCCTTGGTGCTGGTATGAGACCAGAAGTTGGTAAAGATTCTGCTCTTGAGAACTATGATGATATTCGTGCAGCACTAGAGGGTGCAGATATTGTCTTTATCTCTGCTGGTCTTGGTGGTGGTACAGGAACAGGTGCCGCACCAGTTGTAGCACAAATCGCTAAAGAGGTTGGAGCACTTACTATATCTGTGGTTACAAAGCCTTTTATGTTTGAAGGGAAAAAACGTTTACAACTTGCAGAACAAGGTTTAGAAGAGCTTAAAAAAGAGTCAGATTCTATCGTTGTTATCCCAAATGAAAAACTACTCTCTATCATCGATAGAAAACTTGGTTTAAAAGATAGCTTCAAGATTGTTGATTCTGTTTTAGCTCAAGCAGTGAGTGGTACTTCTGGGATCATCCTCTCAAGTGGAGAAAACGACATCAATCTTGACTTTGCAGACTTAAAAACTGTTATGCAATACAAAGGTATGGCACTGATGGGTGTTGGTGAGCATACAGGTGATAATGCAGCTTATGAAGCTATCAAGACTGCGATTGAGTCACCACTTCTTGACAATATGTCTATCAATGGTGCAATGGGTGTTTTAGTACACTTCAATATGCATCCAGATTTTCCAATTATGGAGATCTACGAAGCGATGAATGTTGTTAATGAAAGTGCTGATGATCAAGCAAATATTATCTTTGGTACATCAACAGATGCTTCACTTCCTGAAGATTATGTAAAGATTACTATCATTGCAACAGGTTTTGAAAGAGAACAAAATCAACAACAAAGTGCAAACAGCACAGAAGAACCTCAAACACCAGCGGTAAATCCTATTAAGATTCGTCCACGTCTTGTAGTTGGTGGAGATATGAGTGATGATTATCTTGAAATTCCAGCATATATGAGACAACAACAAGACTAGATAGTGTCTTCTTCTCACTTTGCAAAACTCATAAAGGCCAAAACACTCCTTGGCCTTCGTGAAACTTCTACCCTCAAAGAGATCAAAAACAAATACAAAAACCTTATGAAAAAATGGCATCCCGACAAACATAAAGATGATGTTGAAAAAGCCACAAAAATGAGTACACAGATCAATGAAGCTTATGAGCTTATTTTAGATTATTGTAATAACTACGAATTTTCTTTTAAAGAGGAAGATATCAAACAAAAAACCTACACACCACAAGAGTGGTGGCACGATAAGTTTGGTGGTCGCTAAAGCCCAAAAACCAAATCTTGTGTAATATCATCAAATCGAAGGATTTTTTTCCCACGATGGTCAAAGTAGAAATCTTTTGCACTTTTTTTATCTTTTAAAGCGATGAGCTCATCCCCCATTGGTCCATAAACATCACTACCAACAACAAAATAGGCACTCTTAGCATCAATAACCTCTTGGGTATAATAATCTCTTACAAGAATCTTTGTTATCCCCTCTTGATGAGCAAAATAATACTTCATCATATCTTTTACACCATCAAAAGAGTGGTGTGTATCTCCATAAAAGATTTGAGTTGCCCATTTTGGATATTTATAAACATACATACCACATATAGGACATTTTTCATCATGAGTCACAACAATACTAAGCTCTTTTTTACTCTTTTGTAACCCTCTTTTTTTATCCCACAAGTAAAGAGAAAGAGCTTCAAAATATTTTTTATTCATCTTTTTACAGAGTTTTTCATTGACAATACTATCTTGCATTGCTTCATAAGTTGCAAACACTTTTGGCTCTATACTTTTACATCTTTGTTTATAAAGTTTCTCACCCATTGGATAGAGCTTTTTCTCTTTAATAGCCTGAGAATAATTTGGATAAGCAAAAAGTGATGGTAGGGAAAAAAAAACTACAAGAAAAAAAAATTTTAATTGTACCATATGAATTTATCCCCCTCTAAGAGATACGTAAAAGCATCAATCTACGTACAAAAAGTACAAGAAGTGCAACTGCGAGTATCTTAAAGTCTATCTCACTTGCTATGTGGATGTTTTGAAATGTATCACTTTGTGTTGCTTCTGCTCCAAGTGCCTGCATAGCGATGATTTTTGGTGCATACACACCACTAAAAAGTAAAGATGTAAACAGAACTATCGATGCACTTGCAAATGCAATAGCATCACGTTGTCCCATCTTATATACTCGTGCTTCATATAAAGCTACATACACAGCAACAACATAGAGCCAAACACCAAAACGGTGAAATATCTCAGCCATAATAATCCCTGCATTGTAATGATCTATTAAGATCCCAACTGTGATTTTATCTGTATGAAACACAACAGGTGCAACCAAAATCCCAAGAACAAGTACGCCACCCAATGTAGCAGCAATAACTAACAAATATGAAAAATCTAAATATATATTTCTTTTCAACTCTTAACCTTTAATGTAAAACCTCTATCAAAATCACTATAATCTTTATAAAACTCTAACGAGGAGTATTGTTTATTTTCTAAATATTTTTGTATTTTACCTTTTTGGTCATAACCCATCTCACATGTAAACAAGTTAATACCACGACTTAAGACTTCATCAAGTAGTGCCTGAATCAGTTCATCCCCTACTCTACCACCAAAAAGTGCGTTTTGAGGCTCATAGGAGAGATTTGTATCAAGTTCTAGCCCATCTTCTATGTATGGTGGATTTGAAACAAGATAATCTATCTTCTCGCTAACAGGCTCTAGAAGTGATCCCAAACGCAACTCTATTCTGTCACTAAGAGCAAATTTTTCAATATTTTTTCGTGCAACCTCTAAAGCTGCATTTGAGATATCAACAGCTATAAAAGTTGCATTTATGTAGTGTTGTGCCAAGATAATGGAGATGATACCACTGCCAACGCCAACTTCAGCAAAAGAGATATTTGCATTTTGATCTGGGAAGTATTTTTTCACCTCATCGATAAGCAGTTCTGTTTCTGGACGGGGGATCAGTGCACCCTTGTCGATGTAAAACTCCTCAGAATAAAAACTAACATGATTTGTAATATACTCAAGTGGTTCATGCTCAGCTCTTCTTTGAACTAGCTTAAAAAACTTTTGAGGTACTTCAAGAGTTGTTTGCTGGTTAGTAATAAGCCAAAGTTCATCTTTGTCAAAAAAGTCCATCAAAAGGAGTTGTGCTTCACGTGATGCTCTCTCAATCGAAGCTTCACTTAAAATTTCACTAACCTTTTGAAGAAGCTCTTTGACTAAATATCTGCTTCGCATTTGCCCTCTAGTGCTCCATCATCATAAACAGCCAAATCAACACCTAACTCTTTGAGTCTCTCAAGTACAGGTGGATGTGTATAGTGAAAAAAGATATAAATAGGGTGTGAAAGTGGAAAACTTTTATTCTCTGTTACAAGTTTTTGGAGTGCATTTGCAAGCTCTATTGCCCCTGCAGGTCCACCAAGTTCACTTCCCATTTTGTCTGCTTCATACTCATTATGGCGACTCACAATCCCCATTATAGGCATCATTATAAACCCAAGAACAGGCATAAAAAGCATAAGAAGTATCATCACTACATAAGGCTCTTTTGCAAGACCAAGCTCT
>JAMORZ010000088.1 GCA_027063295.1 Sulfurimonas sp. | reverse complement strand
GGGTCTTGGTTGGTAGTAGAGTAGAGATTCCAAAAGAGTGTATTAAACGTAGAGGGGTATTTCGTAGTAGTTTACATGGTATTGATGAAACACAACAGATAAAAAGATTTTTATTAAGAGGGTTTTCCATCGATAGAGCTATAGAGATAGACTCTTTTATGGTAGATCATGATGGTGGGCAACACTACCTTTTAGGGAACAGTTTTTTACAACATTTTGATATGATGATAGATTTTGCAAAGTCATATCTTTACCTAAAGCAACATACACCTATCGTTTCATCGTTAAAAAGAGATTTTGGTTTATTTTTACTTTGGAGTGAACAAAAAGGTTTGTATATCTCAGCACTCGATGAGCCATCTTTTGCTTCACAAAAAGGTTTAGAAGTTGGAGATAGAATCCTCTCTATAAATGGTGTTGATATGTTTGAATTTAGTCAAGATGATTTTTGCAAGATGATGGAGAGTACATCTTTGCTCCAAGGAGAGAGAGCAGAGATAGTTGTGCAACGAGATGCAAAAATTATGAGGAAGGTATTGCAACTTTAGTTCGTTGAAACACAAGGTTTTTTAAGCTTCTCTCCTCATTATCACTTGCAAACTCTTTGAGGTTTGCTAGTCTTTGTTTAAACTCAAAGCTAGGAGCCCACTGTTTAATAAGGTTGATAAGAAATTCACTCTCAAGCTCAGGGGAGTTAAGACATAAAAGCAACATTGTATCTTCATGTGCAAGTTGTGGGAGTTTTTTGATGATCTTTTCATAATCTTTTGTCGCTTCAAAGCTCCCTTTTTGAAAGCTTGGTGGATCGATGATGATGATATCGTAAGGTCCCTTGCGTTTGAGACTTGAGAACGATTTTAAGATATTGTAAGGTAGATAGCTCACACCCCTTGGGTCAAGATTGTTTAAAGAGTGGTTTTGCATCCCTGTTTTTAAAGCTCCCTTGCTCATATCTACATTGACAACCTCTTTGGCTCCACCAAGTTTTGCAGCAACACTAAAAGCGCAGGTATAAGAGAAAAGGTTGAGTACTTTTTTATCTTTTGCATTTTCTCTGATGAAACTTCGGCCGTTTTTCATATCTGCAAAGTAGCCTGAGTTACGATTGGAGAGTAGGTTGAGTTTGAGTTTCATCCCATTTTCTATCACATACACTTCATCTAAGAGCTCACCGATGAGCACTTCACTTGGTGCACCTTTGAGGTAGCGACGTTGTACTACAAGTGTTTCATAACGGGAGTTTTGAACAAACTCTTTGAGCACTTTTATGATCTCATCTTCATTATCTTCTTCAAAGTAAAATGCCACACTCAAGATAGTGTTAATCGAATCAACCGTAAGATGTTTAAGCCCCTCATAAAGCCCACCACGACCATGAAAAAGGCGTTTAAACTCCTCTGTAACAGTAGCTGCGTTTTGTTCTATATGTGAGATGAGTTGTTGTGTTGTCATATTATACTTTCTCCCAAAAAGTTCCCTGTGGTGTGTCCATAAGTTGTACACCAAATTTCAAGATCTCATCACGTAGAGTATCTGAGAGTTCAAAGTTTTTCTCTTTTTTTGCATCGTTGCGTTTTTCTATAAGGGTATCTATCTGCTCTTTTGTGGCACTCTCAACTCCCCATTGAAAATACTCAAACGGGTTTTTTACACCAAACCCAAGCAGTTTTTCTATGTAGGCCAAGTTTGAGAGTGTTTCACGTTTGAGCAGTTTGTGTTTCCCTGCAGTATCGAGTGTTTCATTGGCAGTGCTTATCATCTCATCTATGAGTGCCAAAGCTGTTGAGATATTCATATCATCACTTAAAGCCTCTAACAGTTTTGCTTGAAACTCTGTTTTTTCATCATTGTGTGCAAGTCCAAAGAGACGTTTTTTAAGACGGTAGAGTTTGTCAAGACGTTTTTTTGCACTGAGTAGGTCTTGGGTGTTGAAGTTGAAGTTGCTTCTGTAGTGTGTACTAAGAAGATAAAAACGCAACACCTCTCCATCGTACTCTTTGAGGGCATCTTTGAGAAAAAAGCTGTTGCCAAGAGATTTGCTCATCTTCTCCCCATCAATGTTTACAAAACCGTTGTGGATCCAGTAGGCTGCTAAGGCATGGTTGGTAGCACATCTTGTTTGTGCTGCTTCATTTTCGTGGTGTGGAAAAAGTAGATCAGCCCCACCACCGTGGATATCCACAGCAAATGCAGAACCCTCTTTTGCAAGGTGCTTTTCTATCATCGCAGAACACTCCAGGTGCCACCCTGGACGACCTTTGCCAAAAGGGCTCTCAAACACAACTGAGTTGTCTTTGACACTTTTCCAGAGTGCAAAATCTGCCTGATTTTTTTTCAGAGTTGAGCTCTCAACTCTTTCTTGTTTGTCCTCATCATCTTGAACACGTTTTGAAAGAGAGAGATACTCACTGTCTTTTGAGGTGTCAAAATAGACATCACCATCATCAGTTGCATAGGCATACCCTTTATCGATGAGGTTTTGGATAAGTGCATACATCGCTTCGAGTGATTCTGTGGCTTTTGGTTCTATATCTGGACGGCTTACCCCGATAGCTTCCATCTCTTTGTGAAACGCAGCTGTGTAGAAGTCTGTGATCTCTTTTATATCTTTGTTTTGCTCTTGTGCTTTTTTGATGATTTTGTCATCAATATCTGTGATATTTCTCGCATAAGTGACATCATAGCCGTTTGCCTCTAAAACACGGCGAAGCAGGTCAAAAACCAAAGCAGATTTCGCATGACCAAGGTGTGCATCATCATAAACGGTAGGACCACATACATAAAGGGTTGCAACCCCTTCTTGTTGGGGGATAAACTCCCGTTTTTCTTTTTTTACAGAATCAAATAAAACCATCTAAAAAATCCTTTAGTATAAATAACAAACCACCAAGAACAACCAAGCCAACAAGAAGGTAGAGGAGATTTTTGGAGCGAAGTATATCAAAAAAGTTCTCTACACCAAATGCTTTGATGGTAAAGATAAAACTTACTAGCCCACCTAGAGTAGAAGCAAGTGCCAGCCCAGCTACACCAAAAGGGGTGATAAATGCAAGAGCAAAAGTGATATATACCCCCAATGAGAGTGTTGCGATCTTTGCAGCACTTTTTTGCATCTCTTTTGCATAGAGCCATAAAACAAAAAGTTTTTGGATACCAAAAGGTAAGAGCCCTAGCATATACATCTGAAGAACTGAAGTGGTGTTGAGTGTATCTATTACATCAAAAGCACCCCTTTGAAAAAGTAGCCATGTTATCTCACGAGCAAGTATGATCCCACCAAGAGTAGAAGCACTCAGTACAAAAGCCAAAAACCAAAAAGCTTTTTTGAGGTTTTCTTTTGCTTTTTGCTCATCGTTGTTTTTGAGATACCTTGCAACCTTTGGAAAAAGAGCGATGGAAGTTGCTATGGCAAAAAGAGCAAGTGGAAGCTGAAATATGCGGTTTGCATAGTAAAGATAAGAGATACTCCCCGTTGCTAAAAATGAGGCTAAAAAAGTATCTAAAAAGGCACTTACCTGAGCTGTGGAGTTTCCCCATACTGCTGGAAAAAAGTTGTTGCGAAACTTTTTTGTTTCTGTTTTTATCGATGAAGCTTTGGTGCTCAAATATTTTACTCCACCGATTAAAACAGAACACAGCCCCATTTTATAAACAGCAAAGATATGTACGACAAGTTGTAAGATACCACCCATTACAACACCCCAGCTAAGATAATATACAATCTCTGCTGGAGCTTTATCTTTTGAGAGAAGCAGTGCTGCGATGAGAGAGAGGTTGAGCAGTGCTGTGGCAAATGCAGTAGTGGCAAAGTGGTGTTTGTACTGAAGCATCCCACTTAAAAAAGTCATCGCAAACACAAGTGGCAAGTACCAAAAGTTAAGTGCGACAAAAGGGGAGGCTATCTCTATGGTTTGAGCATCAAACCCAACTGCGATTGCTTGTGTAAATAACTCAGGGGTAAGGTTGACAAGCATAGTGATAAGTAAGATGATACTTAAAAATACTAAAAATATATGCACAGAAAAAACTGCTTTGTGTCTGCTTCTGGCAAATGCAGGGATAAATACCTGAGTAAATGCACCCTCAGCAAAGATGCGACGAAAGAGGTTAGGGAGCTTAAATGCAACAAAAAAGATGTCACTATAGATGGAAGCTCCAAGGGCTGATGCGGTGAGTAGATCTCTGATAAATCCTAAAACCCTTGAGAAAAGGATTCCAAAACTGTTGGTGAAAATGGCTTTAAACATAGGCTTCTTTGGGTTGAATTAATTTGTTTTACATAATTTTAACAAATCTTTAGTTAAAATGTAGAGTTTAAAAATATATTTAGGTTAAGAAATGGCATTATTTGGTTCTAGCAGTAAAAGTAAAACACCCTCCCTTCAAAAAGTTCGTCCAACTGTTGTCAGAACGCAGAATGTAGCAAAAGAGATACAAAATATTGCTCGATCTTATGAGATAAAACCTGAAACATTAGATTTTAACATTTTAGAAGTGCAGACATATACACGTATGAATGATGGTTCTAAAGAGACAGAGTGGGAAGATATAACCAGAGATGAACTTACCCAACTTGATGATGCAACAGCACTTCTTAATGAACATTTTCAGATAAAACAGATCTATGAAGTGGAGATTTTTTCTAAGAATGTTGAAGCCGATATCTACAAAGATTTTAAAATCGCCGTAGGGGCAAACGCAACAAAATGTAAAGTGTACCTGAGTATAACCGCTGGATCGAAACTCTCATACAACCCAGGTTTAGAGAGTGATCTTCATACATTGATAAACAAAAAAAAGATCCGCGCAGGGATACTTATCTATATCTTTGATGATATGTTGCATGGTGTGGTTTCTAAAATAGCTGCTCATGTGCGAGTAGAAGAAAAAGTTGTGTATCAAAAAAGTGAGACAGTCCTTATCGCAGAAGCTTACGAGCCAACAGCAACAATAAATGATGCTTTGATACTTCATTATGAGAAAAAAGAAGATGTAGATGAGCTTACAAAAGTTGACTATGCTTCTCGTGGGTTTATCCAAAGTGTTCAAGCTGGTGAAGTACTTATAGAGTATATTAAACCAAAAAAAGGTAAAGCTGGAAGAAATTGTCGTGGTGAGTTTATGGCACCAACAGAGCCAATCGTAAAAAATGAGCCAAAATTTCAGATAGATGATACAATCAAAAAGATAGAAAATGATGTTCATATAGAGTATATCGCCAAAGAAAATGGTTATATTGTATTTGAGAAAAATACATATCTTATAAAAACTGATGTTGATGTTGGTGAGATCAGTTTTAAAACGACTGGTTCTATTGCTGCTGGAGTTGATTCTGAAGTGAGCATCAATGTAAAAGAGGCGGATCTTATTAAAGATGCTGTTGGTACTGGTATGAAGGTGGAAGTTACAGAGATTGAGATCGATGGTAATGTTGGGTCAAATGCAAGTGTTGTAGCAAGAAAAGCTTCTATCGGTGGACAAACACACAAAAGTGCAGTGGTAAAAGCAGATGAGCTTGATATCAATGTTCATAAGGGTAAGGCTGTTGGGAAAAAAGTAAAAATAACCCGACTCGAACATGGTGAAGTACAAGCAGAGAAGGCAAAAGTGTCTCAGGCAGTTGGTGGGATCATCAATGCATTTGAGATAGAGATAGGTGTTTGTGCTTCGTATGTCAAAGCAACAGCTTCAAGGCGAATAGAGATCAAAAAACTTCAAGGAAGTGAAAATATCTTTACAATAGATCCACTTCTAAAAAAAGATGCAAAAGAGGGTCTTGATGAGAATCAAGAAAATATTGATGAACTCAAAGCTGATCTAAAAGAGAAAAAACGTAAGATTGAAGAGTATACACTCAAAGTAAAAGAGGGGCTTCCCGCTTTTAAAGATATCAAAAAACGACTTGTTCATTATAAAAAACAGGGTGTGAAACTTCCTCCGTCATTTGTAAAAAGATACAAACAGTTTCAAGAGATGCAAGATTATCTCATTGAGTTGAAGCGACAGTTTGAAGCAAAAAAAGATCAACTCAAACTACTTTCTACAAGAACAGCATCATTTCAAGATGATATCTTAGATGCTCGAATCATCAATCATGACAGATGGGTTGGATTTAATGAATTGCGTTTTAAACTTGTAGATCCACCAGTTGAGTTAAGTTTTAAACCTGAGGAGGGTTCTTCTGATAAGGTGTTTGGTCTTGTTGAGGTTGGAGAGGGTGAGTATGAGATACAAGCACTTAAAGAAAATGACTAAGGGAGAGATCGATTGATAGTAGGGTTAGAAGGAAAAATAGTTTATAAAGAACCGACATTTCTCCATTTGGACGTACATGGTGTTGTGTATGAGGTGTTTATATCACTTCAAACATTTTCAACTTTATCAAGTGAGAAAGTTTCATTTTTTACAACACAGATTTTTCGTGAAGATGCACAGCTTCTCTTTGGGTTTGTAGATATGGCAGAGAAGAAGATGTTTAGTCGTCTTATTAAGATCAATGGAGTAGGTCCAAAGGTTGCAATGGCGATTTGTTCGACATACTCTCCATCACAGTTTGGTGTGATCATCAACAATAAAGATATAAATGGTGTTAAAAAGGTACCAGGGATCGGACCAAAATCAGCGGGTCGTATATTGGTTGAGCTTGCAGGGTTTGATGAAGAGCTTTTAGCTCAGGGTGCAGAGCCATCTAAAACACAAGCAGTAAGTGAAGCAAGTGAGGCATTGGAGTCTTTAGGATTTAAAAAAGATAAAATCTCAAAAGCATTAAGTAGTTGTGATGGTGAAGATACAGCTTCACTTGTAAAACAAGCTTTAAAATTATTACAAACTATATAAGGATATTTAGATTGAAATTAACTATTTTATTTGGTGGTGCAAGTTTTGAACATGAGATTAGCATAGTAAGTGCTATAACGATCAAGGAGAAACTCTCAAGTTTTGATCTGAGTTTTATTTTTTGTGATGGTGATCATAAGTTCTATCTTATAGAACCATCAAAGATGAAAGCTGTAACATTTAGTAAGGGTGAGCATAAAAAGATGCCACAACTTACACTCACACAGGGTGGTTTTTTACAAAAATCGATGTTTAGTACAACAGAGCATAAAAATACAGTGCTTAACCTTATCCATGGTGCAGATGGTGAGGATGGAACTATTGCGGCTTTGTTTGATTTTTATAACATTAGCTATATTGGTCCACGTGTTAATGCAAGTATCTTTTCGTATGATAAACGCCATACAAAGTACTATTGTGCAGCAAGAGGGGTAAAGTATGTCAAGTATGAAGCACTTCACTCTGATGAGCATAAAGATATCTCTCTTGATTTTCCAGTTATAGTTAAACCAGCTTCACTTGGAAGTTCTATTGGTGTTAGTATTGTTAAAGAGGAGAGTGGATTTGACTATGCACTAGATACTGCGTTTGAGTATGATAAAAATGTTGTAGTTGAGCCTTTTATTGAGGGTGTAAAAGAGTACAATCTTGCAGGGTATATGGCTGAAGGTGAGATAAAATTTTCAGTTGTTGAAGAGCCTCAAAAAGAGGAGTTTTTAGACTTTGAGAAAAAGTATATGGACTTTTCCCGTTCAGAACAGGTACACAAAGCTGAGATAGATGATGCACTTGTTGCAAAACTTCAAAACAGTTTTGAAAAAGTGTATCGTGGAATGTTTGAAGGAGCATTGATCCGTTGTGATTTTTTTGTTGTCAATGATGAGGTGTATCTTAATGAGATAAACCCTATTCCAGGTTCAATGGCTAACTACCTTTTTGAGGATTTTTCAAGGGTTGTTGAGGAGCTTAGTGGGTCACTTCCTCAAAAGAAACATATACAGCCAAGTTATGAGTATATACACAATATTTCAAGTGCAAAAGGGAAGTAATGGCAGTTAAGTCGATCCAGTATCTACAACATACATTTGATATAAGTTATGAGATACTCAATCCTGAAGCTCATGTTGATTTGATCGTTTTACATGGTTGGGGAAGCAATAAAAACCTCATGAAACAATCTTTTGGTACAACACTTAAAGGGTTTCGTCATATCTATATTGATCTTCCAGGTTTTGGAAACTCTACATGTCCAACCCCTTTACAAACGACAGATGTTGCTAGAATCGTAGAGCTCTTAATGATCCATATCAATGCTTCAAAACATATTATTGTGGGGCACTCTTTTGGTGGTAAGGTCGCAACTCTACTTGATCCAGATATGTTGGTACTTCTCTCAAGTGCAGGTATCTACAGACCAAAGTCACTTAAAGTTTTAACAAAGATCGCTGTATTTAAAACACTTAAAATGTTAGGACTCTCAAAGTTTCGTTCTTTATTTGTGGCAGAAGATGCAAAAACTTTGAGTGAACATATGTATCAAACATTTAAAAATGTGGTAGATGAAGATTTTTCTGATATTTTTGCATCATATGGGAAAAAAGCTCTCATTTGTTGGGGTAGAGATGATGAAGCAACACCTTTGAGCTCAGGTGAGAAGATAGCAGAGTTGATACCTAATGCTCAACTTGAGGTTTATGATGGAGATCATTATTTCTTTATGAAGCATAATGTAGATGTCGCACAGAAGATAGAAAAAACATTTTTAGAAACTTTAGGACAATAATATGGATTATGAAACATTAACTGCGTTTGTTGTCAATGTTATGTTTGTGACGGTACTTGGATGGTATCTTATTACAAACTTACAGTGGTACAACTACTCCCTCTCAAGAGTGATACTAAAGCATCACAAGCCACACTGGCACCTTTTTTACTTTTTTATCCCATTTATTGCATACTATACAACAGGAAAGTTTTTTGCAATCTTTTTTCTTTTTGCAGTGCTTCCAAGTATCATCTTATGGCATAAAAAGCTAGATAAGAAGCTTGTTCTTACTTGGAGAGTAAAAAGATTTTTGATCTTACTTATCTCTTTGACACTTTTTCAAGATGTACTTTGTACCCTAAAGAGTGCTTGTGAAATCTATGGTGTCTTTATGCCTTTGGCCGTTGCGTTTATTGGTTCAACAATGATAGAGAAGTTTTTGTTTATGACCTATAAAAAAGAGGCAAAGAGAAAACTGGCTTCTATGAAAGATCTTCAGATTGTGTGTATCACGGGAAGCTATGGAAAGACAAGTATCAAAAACTTTGTAGCGCAAATCCTTGCCCACAAGTATAAAGTATATGCAACTCCACGAAGTGTAAATACTTTAGGTGGGATCATGGGAGATGTCAATAACAATCTTTTAGAAGATACAGAGGTATATGTGTGTGAAGCGGGAGCTAGAGAGAGTGGTGATATCTATGAGATCACTACATTTTTAGAGCCGCAAAGGGTTGTTGTTGGTCGTGTTGGTGAAGCACATATTGAGTATTTTAAGTCACTCAAAAATATTATCGCAACAAAGCTTGAGATTATGCAATCTCCAAGACTGCAAAAAGCATTTATCCATACATCTGTAACAGATGAACCACATGAAAAAGTAACTTTTTTTGGTAGTGAGATAAGTGATGTAAATGCAACTCTTGATGGGATAGACTTTACACTCACTTTAGATGGTAAAAAACTTCATTTCCATACAGATATTTTAGGTGAGTTTCAAACGATGAATATCGCAGTTGCGGTAAGAGTAGCAAAAGATTTTGGTATGGATGATGAAGAGATTATTCAAGCAGTAGCCAAACTAGAACCAGTAGAGCATAGACTACAAAAGATAGTAGCTGGTGGTAAAATCATCTTAGATGATGGTTACAATGGTAATATCGATGGGATGCTTGAAGCGATAAGACTCTGTTCACTTCATGATGGAAGAAAAGTGATCGTTACACCTGGTCTTGTTGAGAGTACAGATGAGTTAAATCTCAAACTTATTAAAGCGATTAATGAAGTGTTTGACATTGCGATTGTGACAGGATCACTCAATGCAACGCTCTTTGAAAAAAATCTCAAAGTAAAAAACAAGATAATGCTTTCTAATAAATCTCTGTTGACAGATCTATTGGCAAATCAAACAAAATCGGGTGATATTATACTTTTTGCAAATGATGCACCAAATTTTATTTAGAAACAGCTAATATTAACTCAACTTTCGCACATAAAACCTAACTCTTTTTGAGTGTAAGCACTGAGAACAGCGATGATCTGTAGAAAGTTTTTATTCTCCTTGACAACATTTTGAATTTCAGAGATTTTTGTGAGTATTTTTATAAAAAGCTGCATTGATATTGCCAGTGATTCGAGTTCACATTCTAAATCTCTAAAGAGTTCTCCAAGTGTTTGTGGCTCATGTTTGATGCGGTTGATGTAGCTCCATATTGTATGCAAACATTGAGAGCGTAATTTTTGCAATAAGTGCTTCGTAAATTCTATTCTCCTCTTTTAGCATCTCTAAGACTATTTTTCTCAAAGAGAGTGTAAGTACAAGGTTTTTTGTTCAGCTGTATATGTCTGACCTTTTTTTCTACTCATAATTTACTCCATTTTACTCTAAATATTTTAACTTTTTTGAAAATAAATCTTACTGAAAAAGTGTCTTAGGTTTTAAGGGCATTATACACAGGTTCTACACTACAGGTGATGAACAAAACAGTATTTCATTTTCTCAAGGGATCCGTTTTTCTCAAAATGTTCAACTTCTGTTGCGTTACGACTATAAAGAAAAGATATTGCAAAATGAAGAATATAATGAAGACACTATCAAGGCTATGCTAAAATATTACTTTTAATGGTAAAGGTGATAGATGGTAGAAAAAATTATTTCATATCTTGGCTTATTTACAGCGATGATAGTTGCTCTTTTGGTTGTGCTTGTTGTATATGATGCAACTGCTAGGTATATCTTTTCTTCAGGTTCTATTGCACTTCAAGAGCTAGAGTGGCATCTTTTTGATGTTATTATTCTTTTTGGTATAGCATATACGCTCAAAGAGAGTGCTCATGTACGAGTAGATATCTTTTATGCATCTTACTCCTTAAAAACAAAAGCACTCATAGAGATCATCTCCACACTTTTTTTTATCTTACCGTTTTCTTTTTTGATCATCTATATCGGTGTAGAGTTTGTACAGATGAGCTATTTACAACATGAGGCATCTTCAAATCCGGGTGGATTGGAGTACAGATATCTGGTAAAATCACTTATGCCACTCTCTTTTGTTTTTTTATCGCTTCAGGCACTTAGCATCGCATATAAAAGTTTTCAGGAGTACAAAGCACTATGATGGCACTTTTTATGTTTGTGCTTGTTTTGGCACTTTTACTTCTTGGTATCCCTGTTGCATTTGTATTTGGTAGT
>JAMORZ010000087.1 GCA_027063295.1 Sulfurimonas sp. | reverse complement strand
CTGCCGTTTTGAAGGTCAAATGGAAGCAAAAGAGTGTGGTGATGATGAAGCGCATGAGATGGATAGTGACTTTGTTGAAGCTCTTAGCTACGGTATGGCGCCGACTGCTGGACAAGGTATCGGTATCGACAGACTTGTTATGCTTCTAACAAATGAGCACTCTATTCGTGATGTACTTCTCTTTCCAGCGATGAAACCACTCAATACAGAAGCTGCTGAAGCAGAAGATGAAACTCCAGCTGAGTAGATTTTCCTAAAGAAAATCTACCACACCATCCACAATCTCTTTATCATAAAGAGATTGTGGATTCTCTATCACATAACTTTTTGATGGATCAAAAAGGATCATAGGCATTTTTGAGCCAACTTCTAAAACACCACTTTCAAACCCTAATACACTTGCAGGATTTGCAACACTCAATTGTATCAATTTACTCATAGTAATTATGCCTGTTTTTACAAGCTTTGTATAATAAAGTGCCAAGGTATCATCGAGTGCTTCACATCCATATGCCGCATCATAAAACGCAACCTCTTTGTTCACAGGTGATGATGGTTGATGGAGTGTTGTCAATATATCTATCTTTCCATCGATTAGAGCTTGTTGGAGCAGTTTTGTATCTTCAACCGATACCAAAGGGGGATTGAGTTTTGCAGTTGTGTTAAAATCTTCACAAGCATGATCGGAATGAAGAATATGGTGTAAGCTTACCTCACAACGTACATCAACACCCTCTTGTTTTGCTTGATAGATAAGTTCTACAGATCTTGGAGAAGCTATCGCCTTAAATAAAATCGAGATACCAAAATAACGAGCTATCTCAATCATACGTGATACATGTAATACCTCACTTAAAACAGGTATCCCCGCTAAGCCTAAGTGTGAACTCACATCCCCCTCTAGCATCACTCCTGCGTTTATGAGTGAATTATCTTCTGCTTTACAAAAAAGTGTGACATTATACATCTTTACATATTCAGCGATTTTAATTGCAAGATCATTTTTTGCAATAGTACTCATAAATGGAGCAACTGCTCCTTTTTTCAGAAGAATAGCTATATTTGATAGTGTCATATCTTCTTTTAATGTGTTAAGCATCAAATCCACAGAGATATCATCAACCATAGCAGTTCCATGCTGTGCAAACTCTAAAACCACTTCATTATCTACAGCAGGTGTACTGTCTGCGTTTAAAACAACACGACCTACACCACCTTTTTTTGCTGAAGTCGCAATCGCTTGAATATTTTTTGCATTAAGTGTCGAGTCTTGTAGTCTTATATTTGTATCAATAAGTGCAGGAAGAAGATATGCACCGTTTGCATCAACAATATCTCCATCCCTTGTAAGATTTACACCCATCTCAACAATCGTGCCATTTTCTATGCGAATGTCAACCTCTCGTTGAGCATTTTTATCGCAAACAACTGCATTTACTATTACCATTTTAGACCACCTTTGATATAATGATGCTATTATAAATTATGAAGGCTTAGAATTGCGTTTAGTATCGTTGTTTTTTCTATTGTTTTTCTCTCTTTATGCTAAAAGTAGCTACGAAAAAGGAAAAGAGCTCTACAATCAAAAAGCATGTTACTCTTGCCATGGACACAAAGCAGAAGGGATGCATAGATACCCCTACTTGGCAAATCGTGCAAAAGGGTATCTTAGCTACAAACTCAAGCGTTTTCGTGCCAAACAAGCTGATAACCAACAACAAGAAATGATGATTACATTTGCACAAGATTTAAGTGATGAAGATATTGACAACTTAACAACATTTTTTGCTAACTATAAAGATGATACTCAAAAGGAGAGTTACGATGATAGTTTTTATACAGAAGGGGATGGTGGATCATGAAACTCCTCGTTAGTGCCCTTGAACACTCAGCCAATATCCATCTCAAATCACTCAAAAATGAACTTGGTGATTCAGTAGAGTTTCTAGGTATCTTTGACAAAGAGTTAGGAGAGCCTATTATTGATTTGCAGTCTCTTGCTATTATGGGGATTGTAGATGCTCTTAAAAAACTACATTTTTTCTTTCAACTTGCAGATGAGATGGTCCAACTTGCAAAAGATGCAGATAAGGTTTTACTGATCGATTCATCAGGGTTTAACCTTCCTTTGGCAAAAAAACTCAAGAAGAAGTATCCTCACAAAGAGATTATCTACTATATTTTACCTCAAGCATGGGCATGGAAGAAAAAACGTATCCCTGTTCTTGCCAAAACAATTGATAAACTTGCTTCTATCTTACCTTTTGAAGCAGACTATTATCCAGACAATGCTCCCATTGAGTATGTTGGACATCCCCTTTTAGATCAAATTACAGAGTACAAGCATACTCTCAATGATAAAGTCAAACATATTGTTTTTATGCCAGGAAGTAGAAAAACAGAAGTAAGAAAACTGATGCCTATTTTTCGTGAACTTCATAGCTCTTTACACACCAAAGCAACACTGGTTATCCCCAAACACTTCTCACAAGAAGAGATTGAAACACTCTATGGTAATATCTCTGCATTTGAAGTTACAAACGATGCACACAGCTCTTTGTTAGAAGCTGATTTTGCATTTATTTGCAGTGGAACAGCAACACTTGAAGCTTCACTGATTGCTATCCCTTTTATCTTGGTTTTTATTGCAAAACCTCTTGATTATTTTATCGGCTCACGTTTGGTAAAGATAGAGCATGTTGGACTTGGAAACATCCTTTTAAAAGCTTATAAAAATAAACAACTTCATCCTGAGTTTTTACAAGATGCTGTAACAACACAAAATCTTTTAGAAGCATACAATAGATACGATAGAGAACAGTTCTTTCACAATGCAAAAGATCTTAGAACATATCTTAAACATGGTAGTTCCAAAAGAGTTGCAGAGTTAGTTTTGCATACTTCCTAAATGCTTAATAAACTCTTCTGGAGCGATATAACCAATGATGGTTTTATCATTTTGTAGTTGATGATTTGCATCAAAAAATAAAAGTGCTGGAGGACCAAAAACAGAGTATTTTTGAGAGAGTGCTTTGTTTTGTGAAGAGTTTTCTGTTACATCAGCTCTAATCAGAAGATACTCCCCTAAAAGAGTTTGCACTTCATGGTTTGCAAAGGTGATCTCCTCTAACTCTTTACAGGCAACACACCATTGTGCTGAGAAGTCAAGCATAATTTTTCTCCCTTTGTTTGCATCCATAACTTTTTGTAGTTCATCAAGAGAGTGTACAACCTCAAACGCAAGAGTTGCATGTTGTGGTTGTGTTGAGAGTTGTTTTGCTTGAAAAGATTTGAGTGGTTTTTGAAATGTCACCTCCCCTGCCAATGCTCCAACAAAAAGTGCAACAGAGTATATAAACAGAACCATAGCACTTAAGTGTCTCACAAAATGCCCTGCTCTTTGAAAAACACCAAGATAGAGTGCAAAACCTATCCCTAAGATAGCATAAAGTAACATTGTGATGGAATTATCTACAACCTTTTCAAGCATCCAGATAGCAACACCCAACATCATCACACCAAAGATAGCACTTACCATTGTCATCCATCCACCAGGTTTTGGCATAAACTTACCTGCACTCACTCCCACAATAATCAGAGGAACACCCATCCCCAAACTCATTACAAATAAAGCCAAACCACCAAGAAGTGCATCTCCTGTCTGACCAATATAAACAAGTGCTCCTGCAAGCGGTGCTGCAACACATGGTCCAACTATCAAAGCAGATAAAAATCCCATAATTGCAACACCAATAAACCCTGAATGTTTTGAATTGGATTGACTAACCTTGTTTACTAAAGCATCTGGAAGTTTTAGTTCATAATATCCAAACATACTCAAAGCCAATGCAACAAAAACAAGAGAAAAAGTGTACACAACCCATGGAGTTTGCAATGCTGCTTGAAGATTTGCACCAAACAATCCAGCTGATACTCCAGCTATGGTATAAGCAAACGCCATCGCTAAAACATAAACTAAAGAGAGTAAAAATGCTTTTTTTGTACTAAGACCTTTGCCTTGAGAGATAATAAGACCAGAAATGATAGGGATCATAGGAAACACACAAGGTGTCAATGCAAGTAAAAGTCCAAACACAAAAAAACTCACAAGTGTCCAAAACATACTCTCTGAACGCATACTCAAAGCGATCGAATCTGTTTGAGAAACATTTTGTTTTACACTACTTTGCGTTGTGTTTATTGATTGAGGGATCTTTGAGAGATCTAAACGCAGCGGTATCTCTTTTGTATAAGGTTCATAACAAATTCCCTGTTGAGAACACCCTTGATAGGAGATTTTTACTTTAAAATCTTCAACTCCAGCTTGTTGCTTTGGGTTTTGCAGTGTAATGATAAAAACAGGAGATTCTCTATATACTTGATCTCCGTGTAACTCTACACTTTGTGGTTTTTTAATACTTTGTATCTTTAAGTTCTTTGTTTCTTGCAATTCAATTTTAACTTTATCAGCATAAAGGTAGATATCTTCACCAAGCTCTACTCCAGCTTCAATGGAGTTGTTGTTAACTTTGGCATAAGGTTTAAATGCTTCATCTGGCATCAAAAACCCTACTCCATACAAAATAGAAAAGTGAAAAAGTAAGAGTAAAAAAAGTTTATTGAGTTTTTGCATAAAATAACCTTATAATTATTTATAGATTTAGAAGTATTTTACATTGTTTTTCTAAACATAAAACAACTTCTTTTATTTAGTGCAATTTTTTTGGAAATCTTACTAAAAACTCTGCCCCATCTTCGATGTTTTTCACAATAATCTCTCCACTAAACTGCTTTTCGATAATCATCTTTGACATATAGAGTCCAAGACCTGTACCATTTTTCCCTTTTGTACTAAAATAAGGCTCAAAAAGTTGTTTAATATTTTTTTGAGAGATACCTGTTGCATTGTCTCTTATGTAGATCTCAACCATCTTTTCATCTTCTACAATCTCAATCTCAATTGTTTTTCTCTTCTTATCTACTATTTCATATGCATCAATAGCATTATTTAAGATATTGAGTAGCACTTGGATAAGTTCATTTGTATAAATTTTGACTTCAAAATCACTATACTCTTTGACGACAAGATTAATTTTTTTTGATTTGAGTCGTGCATTTATAAAATTTTGCAATTTTCCTATTACATCTTTTAAATAAACACTACTTGCTTCTTTATCTGGACGAAAATACGTTTTAAAATCATCTACAGTATCAGAGAGGTAAACGATTGTTTCACTAATCTCTTTAAGAGTTTTAAACATCATCTCTTCATTGAACTCGTTGCCTATCATCTTTTGAATCTCAAGATTTGAGATTTGCAGTGTTATTGTGTTGAGTGGCTGTCTCCATTGATGAGCTATCATACTTATCATCTCACCCATAACTGCCTGTTTTGACTGAGCAGTGAGTATCTCATCTTTTGTGATAAGTTCTGCTATCTTTTCCTCAACCGTGGCTTCAAGAGATTCATTTATCTTTCTGAGCTCTTTAGTTTTGTCATCAACAATCTTTTCTAACTGTTTGTTAAATAAACGCAACTTTCTTTGATAGTAAATCATAATCAAAACAATAATCCCCATAAAAATGGTTACTTTCCAAACAAGAGTATAGTCTGTTGTTGTTTTATAATGCACAATTTTCCAGCTGTTTATGATCGATTCTATCTCTTTTGGATCTATTTGGTGCAATGCTTTTTGGATAATAGTAAATAAAATAGGTTCTGATTTTTGAACACCAATACTCCCCTCATATTTGTATTCTCTAGGAAAAAAACCATTGACCTTTAGTTTTCCATATCCATATTTATTGATCAGATAATCAGCTTCCTCATCAAGAGTTACAAGAGCATAGGCTCGTTTATTGAGAAGTTTATGAACCATCACATTTTTATCTTCTTCTATCTCTATTTGCAACTCTGGATAATAATGCAACATATAGTCTTTATAGACTTGAAACTGTGTTATAAGTGTTTTTCCTTTAAGCGTTGCAATATCATCAATAAAAGATTTGTCAAGAGTTGTAATAAATGTAAAATTTGTATTTAAAAACTGATCGGTTGGTTTTATCGTTTTATATATATTTGTTTTTGTTCCATACAAAGACAACATTTGACATTTTTGTTCTAAAAGGTTTTGCTTGAGTTGAGCACTCGATGTTGAAGGGAGTGGTTGAAACTTCAATGAAGTTATCTCGGAGATCTTTTTATAAATATCTCCTGCAATACCACTAAACTTCCCATTTTTAAATCCATCTATAGGAAACTGATCATATTGTAAACACACAGATATATTTGGGTGTTGCTTAATGTAATTAAGCTCTTTTTTTGTAAAATGGATATCTTTTTTTGTGCTATATGAAAATATATAATCATCTAGTGTTTTATCCTCACCAACTTTATAGTAGTTTTTAAATAAACTAATCTGTTTTGATAAAAAGTTTCTATCTATAGAACCTATGTCATATGTATATGGTAGAATCAAACGTTCAACACCCATCGCTTCTTCCATAATTTCATCTTGAGTAAATCTTTTGGAATACTTTTCATAGATGATCTCAACTATCTCACTTTTGTGAGCAAGAGCATACTGCCACCCTTTTATAGATGCTTCTCTAAATTTTTCTACTCTTTGTGGGTGCTGCTTTGCTTCATTTTGCGATGTAATAAGCTCAAGTTGTAAAACATACAGGTTATCATTACTTGGATCTAACACATTGTACTTAACACCTTTTTCATCAAGCTTCATCAACTCATTTGAGACAAACGCAGTCATTGCAGCAACTTTTCCTTGTGCAAACTCATCTACTCTATAAGAGTGTGGTACAAGCTCAACATCCTCAACACTCATACCATAACCATCAAAATAGGGTTGAAAATTAAGCTCAAAATCCTCTTTTGTGGATGCCATAATCTTTTTACCAACTAAATCTCTTGGAGACTTGATATCTGGTGCAGTTACAAGTACAAGTGCTGCTCTTTTAAAATATGACGAAACCAACACAAGAGGTTTTCCTCTGAGATATTCTAAAAGAGATAGTGAATTATAGATACCAAAATTTGCTTTTCCTGAGAGTACATCTGCTTCAATATCTAAACCCATCTCATACTCTTTAAGGGTAACATCCAACCCTACATCTTCATAAAACCCCTTCTCTTTTGCAGCAATAAAACCCGCAAATTCAAACTGATACTTCCAATGAAGTTGTAGTGTAACCTTTTCAAGAGTATTTCGCTCCCCTCGTTGTGCAAAAAGTGTTGCTATTAGTAACAATGAAAGAAAAATTATTTTCAAAACTAAATCTTATAATATTTTGAGGACATCTTCAAAACCACCCTCAACTATCTCTACACACGAACAAGCTATCATCAGGTTGATAGGGTAGTCAAAATCTTCTATGATAGTGTTGTTCTCATCAAGATTCATACCATCTTGCTTTTTTGGCTCAAACTCCTCGATATAGTTACGTGTGCTTTGCATATAGCCATACACTTCTTTGCCTTTAGCATGAGCATATCCACACTCCCATACAGTCCCACTGTCTGCTTCTTTTCCACGAAACATATTGAGATTTGCAATAACAATATCTGCTTTATCTATCATCGCTACATTTGCATGGTATATATCTTGTGCTATTTTATTTTTTGGTTGATTAAAATCCACTACATTATCAAGTGGGTATAAACCTTCAAATCCATATTTTTCACACAAAGTAACAAGTTTTTTTCCTATTGCAACAGAGTCAAGTTCAAACACATCAGGACCAGCGATATAAATCTTTTTTGTCATCTCTTCAACCTTAAAATTGATAAGTTATATTACTATGTTTTACTCTTTTAAGCAAATCAAAATCAAAAATCCCCTACCCTACACCTACTAAAAATATAAAAAGAGAAAACAACTATGCCAAACAGATTAGCAAATGAAGACAGCCCTTATCTTCAACAACACAAAGACAACCCTGTAGACTGGTGGCCTTGGTGCGATGAGGCTTTTGAAGAAGCACAAAAACAAAACAAAGCGATTTTCATAAGTATAGGGTACTCCTCGTGCCACTGGTGTCATGTGATGGAAGAAAAGGTGTTTGAAAATACAGAGTGTGCAAAGATTCTCAACGATGATTTTATCTGTATCAAGGTTGATCGTGAGGAGCGTCCAGATATAGACAAGCACTACCAAGAGGTGCATATGCTCCTTAACCGTAGAGCTGGTGGGTGGCCAACTTCTATCTTTGCCACACCACAAAACAAACCGTTTTTTGCAGGAACATATATCCCACCTGAGTCAAACGCAGGAAGTATAGAGGGGATGGGGTTTATTGAGCTTACAAAACTCATAGCAGCTAAAGTGAGAGAAAACGATGAGCAACTCTACAAAAATGCAGATGAAGTGGAGAGCTTTTTAGCACACGAAGATCACCCAAAAGAAGCAACTGTACTCAAAGAGGAGTTTTACAAAAACTTTATGCTTCAGGCAAAAAACAACTACGACACAAGAAATGGCGGCTTCTCTAGTGCTCCAAAATTCCCCCATACTTCAACACTCTCAACTCTTTTAGATATAGATGCGCTCTTTGATGACAAAGCTGCAAGAGCGATGGTGGAAAACACCCTTGTCAATATGGCAAAAGGTGGTATGTATGATCTGGTAGATGGTGGGTTTTGTCGCTACAGTGTAGATGAGAAGTGGCTTGTGCCACACTTTGAGAAGATGCTCTATGACAATGCCCTTTTATGTAAACTCTATACAAAAGCATACCTTGCCTACAACGATGAGAGCTATCTTGTCATCGCCAAAGAGGTGGCTGATTTTTGGCATAACTTTATGAGCGAAGATGCTCTGTTTTACTCTGCAAGTGATGCAGATAGTGATGGGGTTGAGGGTGAGTACTTTACATACACATACCAAGAGCTCTATGAAGCACTTGTGCAAAACGGCTATGAGAATGCACAAGAGATCTGCGATATGCTCCATATCTCGCACCATGGCAACTTTGAGGGGAAAAACATTATCTATCTTGAAGAGAAACGCCCTGAGTGGTTTGATGGTGTCAAACATATACTCTCATCGCTCAGAACAAAACGCAGCTACCCTTTCATAGATAAGAAGGTGCAAACTTCATGGTCTGCTATGATGATAGATGCGCTCTTTAGACTTGGGGAAGTAGATGCCTCATACACAAAAAGAGCACTCACATCTTTAGCAGCCCTCCTTGAGACGATGTATAAAGATGGGATACTCTACCACTCCACGCTCATACACAAAACACCTAAAGTGGAGGCTTTTTTAGAGGACTATGCCTACCTTGCTCAGGCTGTGCTGAGTGCATACAGAGCCACACAAGATGAGATCCACCTTATCATGGCACAACGCCTTGCCAACAAAGCTCTTGAACTTTTTTATGACAAGGGTGTGTGGTATTTTAGTGTGGGTGAGTTTAGAGTCAAAGCTGAAGCAACAGACAATACTTATATAAGCTCGATCAGTATAATGCTTGAAATACTTCAAAGTCTCTCTACACTTCTTGAAGATGAGAAGTATAAACACTTTGCGTTTAAAACGATGGAGTACAACTCTTATGAGCTGGGAAGAAAACCTATCTACTACCCAAAAATGCTTACAGAGACACTGCGTTATCTCAAGGGTGATCGCACCATCAAAGCAAAAGAGCAGACACTTCGCACAAATGCACTCAAACTCGCACAACTAAGATACCCTTTTGTGCTTCTAAAAAGCAGTGAAGATGATGGTTTTATGGTGTGTGGGGAGAAAAGCTGTTTTGCAAATACCAAGAGTGTAGATGAGTTAGAGAATCTCATCGCAAACTCTTTTTAATCTTAGCTGACTTATAATTGGTACAAGAAGGAAAAATGATGGCAAAAAAAGAGAAAAAGATTCAACACATCAAAGGTGAGAGAGTTGCTGTTTGGACAAAGAAAGAGACTCTTGAGTATGAAGATGAGCTTAAAACTCTTCAGATAGAACTTTTAAAGATGCAAAATCATATCAAAGATACAGGTATGAAAGTACTTATGATCTTTGAGGGGCGTGATGCTGCTGGAAAAGGTGGAACGATCAAGCGTATCACAGAGCATCTGAACCCTCGTGGTGCTCGAGTTGTAGCACTTGACAAGCCAAGTGATGTGGAAAAGACGCAGTGGTATTTTCAACGCTATGTACAGCACCTCCCATCAGCAGGTGAGATAGTGCTTTTTGACAGAAGTTACTACAACCGTGGTGGGGTTGAGCCTGTTATGGGGTTTTGTACCCAAGAGGAGCATAAAGAGTTTCTACACGAAGTGCCTGAGTTTGAGAAGATGCTTATCAACTCCGACATTAAGATCTTCAAGTTTTACTTCTCTGTGAGTAAAAAAGAGCAAAAACGCAGATTTGACAAACGTAGAACCGATCCCCTCAAACAGTACAAACTCTCCCCTGTTGATGAACTCTCACAACAGCTTTGGGACAAATACACCATCGCAAAATACTCTATGCTATTAGCTTCACACACTGATCATGCTCCTTGGACCATCATCCGTTCAGATAACAAGAAAAAAGCACGTATCAACTGTATCAAACATATTTTGAGCAACATAGACTATCCAGATAAGATAAAAACAAAAAAGATAGAAGCAGATCCACAGATACGCATACCTGCAAGTGATGAGATTAAACTTATGGAGACTGAAATGTCTTTGACAAAAAAGAGTAATCTTAACCATTAATCTACTTTTGCTATAATCACTCTTACTTTTACAAAGGGTGGTTTATGCTTAAAAACATCAACAAATTCAGGTTTATGATACAACTTGGATTTAAATATATATCTATCTACAAACGAATCTATTTTCATCCGTTTATCACATACAAATCAGCTTACAAAGAGCTCTCAAAAGAGCGTCAAAACTATTCAAATCAAGTGATCGATTTTCTCAATATTGATGTGAAACTTCATGGAGATATCCCAAAAGAGGATAAAGTGCTCTATGCTATCAACCACCGTTCACTTTTAGATATCATCGTGATGGAAAATATCTTCGCTCGTTATGATAAAAACGGTGCATGGATCGCAAAACAAGAGCTTGCCAATCACTGGCTTTATGGAAAGTTTTTTGAGTATAGCGGATGTATAAGTGTTGATCTTGAAAATAAACGTGGATTGCTTAACTTTTTTAAGTCTATCAAAAAGACACTCTCAAAGGTAGATGATATGAACATCTACATCTTCCCTGAGGGGGAACGCTTTAGTGGTGATGGGCTTACTGTTTTTCAAAGTGGTGCAAGCAAAATAGCAAAAGCAAACAAACTCAAAGTAGTA
>JAMORZ010000086.1 GCA_027063295.1 Sulfurimonas sp. | reverse complement strand
AGCTCCTCATCTTGGAGCTCTACACTCCCCTCTCTTTGTTTTTTTCCCCACATGGGCTCTGGAAAGTAGCTATCATTTTCAAATCGTGCCATTACATGGATATGCACTCGTGGAAGCATATTGCCAAATGATGCCATATTTATCTTTGCTGGGTTGTAAAACTTTTTCATCTCATGCTCAACAACATCATACACTTCCCACAGTTTTAATCGTAACTCTTTTGGCACATTACCTAACTCTCTGTAAGGTTCATTTGTAAAGATTTTTAGCCATGGTATCTCGCTAGGTTCTTTTTCTATGTAGATATCTTGATTTTGGTAGATAATGGTTTGCATATATATCCTTTAGAGATATTGTAACATAAGAGGGGAAAAGATTCACCCCAGATGGGGGTGAGAGGAGAATTGTAAAAAAGTTTAGTCTCTGTGACGGCGACTTGAACTACCAGAACGGCTACGACTACCACGGTAACCACCACCATCACGGTTTCTGCTACCACCTCCACCAGAACGGTTACGGTTGCCACGGTATCCACCACGACTTCTTCCACCACGGTTACGACCACCACCACGTTGTGCAGCACGAGCGAGGATCGCATCGATTTTATCAGCAGCAATACCGATGTTGTTTGGTCCTTTGATATCTTGTTTGTCTAAGATCATAGAGATGAGTTTAAACATGATAGTCTCTTCATCAATATCTTCTTTTAAACGATCAAGAATCTTGTGTGCTTCATCGTAGATTTTATGATCTTCGATCGCTTGAACCATATTTTCGATAGTAGTTTCACGAAGGTCATTTTTACTTGGAACAAAAGCATGGTTCATTGAAGTACCAACTTTTTGTTTGATCTTTTGAAGCTCTTTAAACTCCAGTGGAGTTAAAAGTGTGATCGCTTTACCTTTTGTACCTGCACGACCTGTTCTACCAATACGGTGAACATAGCTCTCTGGATCAAATGGGATATGGTAGTTAAATACGTGGCTAATGTTGTCTACGTGGATACCACGAGCAGCAACATCTGTTGCAACAAGCACTTTTACAGAGTTGTTTTTAAACCCTTTGATAACATTTTCACGTTGGCGTTGTTCCATATCTCCATGAAGACCATTTGCAAGGTATCCTGCGTTTGAAAGAACATTGCTAAGGCGATCTACCTCAGATTTTGTACGACAAAATACTACCGATTTTGTTGTAGTCTCAGAATCCATAAGACGGATAATAGCATCATCTCTCTCATGCTCATCAATCACATAGTAAAGTTGTTCGATGTCAGAGTTTGTTGTCTCACCTTTTGTGATAGAGATAAACTCAGGATCTTGCAAAATTTTACTTGCAAGTGTTTTGATAGGTTGTGGCATAGTTGCTGAGAAAAGAAGTGTTTGACGGTTTGTTGGCAAATATGTGAAGATTTCGTTAATGTCATCTAAAAAGCCCATATCAAGCATCTCATCAGCTTCATCAAGTACAACCATACTTGGTGCAAAATCATCAAGCATATTTTTCTTGAGTATATCTAAAAGACGACCTGGTGTTGCAACAACAACACTTGCTCCACGACCAATAAGGTCAAGTTGACGTTTATATGAGCTACCACCATATACTGTTACAGTTTTTACACCTAAGTTACGTCCATACTTAAAGATTTCATCACTAACCTGTGTCGCGAGTTCACGAGTTGGTGTGATAACAAGAAGTTCGACTGAACCATCGAGTTTCATGTTGTGAAGTGCT
>JAMORZ010000085.1 GCA_027063295.1 Sulfurimonas sp. | reverse complement strand
GTAGAGTTGAGAAAACAAAATGGAATCGATGAGCCACTCCACTATCAGGCAAAAGCAGAGGGTAGAAACAGAGTAGTCTTGCTCTAATAGTAGTTTCTCAGCAAACACTTGCTACCCTATCGTTAACAAAATATTAAAAAGGCAAGAGTTTGTCAGATACAAAAAATATAGAGTTTGAAAACGCAGTTAAAATTATGATGGAGCATGTTGGGGAAGATCCTCAACGTGAGGGGCTTTTGGACACACCAAAACGTGTAAGAAAAGCTTTTGAGTTTATGTATAGCGGGTACAATGAAGATCCTATAGAGATTCTCAACAAAGCTCTCTTTACAAGTTCTAATGATGAGATGGTTCTTATTAAAGATATTGAGTTTTACTCCACTTGTGAGCATCATCTTCTTCCTATTATAGGTCGTGTTCATGTTGCATACATTCCGGATGGTAAAGTTGTGGGGCTTTCAAAGATACCACGTGTTGTGAATGTTTTTTCTCGCCGTATGCAGATACAAGAACAATTAACAGAACAGATAGCAGATGCGATTATGCAGGCGATAGCACCAAAAGGGGTTGGCGTAGTTGTGCAAGCGCGTCACATGTGTATGGAGATGAGAGGGGTTGAAAAGATCAACTCAACAACAACATCTTCAGCCCTTCGTGGACTTTTTAAACGTGATGAAAAAACACGCTCAGAGTTTTTCTCTCTTATCAACTCACCAACAGGTTCAAGATACTAAGAGATGTCGCTAAGTTCTTTAAAAGAGAAACTCTCTTCACACGGCAATTACTCTGTCTCCTTTGGCGAGGTTGTTAAGATAAACGCAACAGTTATCACAGCAACAGGACTCAAAGTGAGTATCTCCGATATGGTTAAAATCGTCTCAAACTCAACAGGTCAAGAGACTGTTGGGATGGTAACTGAGATAGATGGTGGTACTTTTTATATTACCCCTTTTAGTTTTGTGGAGGGATTTTGCTCAGGTGATCGTGTCTTTTTGGACTCAAATGGTCTTAACATCCCCATAGGCAAAGCACTTCTTGGTCGTGTAGTCGATCCTTTTATGAGACCTATTGATGGTAAAGGGAGTATCCAAACTTCAAAACTACAACCCATCATAAAAGCTCCCATCTCTGCGATGAAACGTGGAATGATTGATGAGGTGTTTAGTGTAGGTGTTAAGAGTATTGATGGTCTTCTTACTTGTGGTAAAGGGCAAAAACTTGGTATTTTTGCAGGAAGTGGTGTTGGTAAGTCAACATTGATGGGGATGATCGTTCGTGGAAGTGAAGCACCCATCAAAGTGGTAGCACTTATTGGAGAGAGGGGACGTGAAGTTCCTGAATTTATAGAGAAAAACCTTGGTGGAGACCTTACAAATACCGTTATCATCGTAGCAACATCAGATGATAGTCCACTTATGAGAAAATATGGTGCATTTGCAGCGATGAGTGTTGCAGAACACTTTAAAGACCAAAATCAAGATGTACTTTTTATTATGGACTCGGTAACACGTTTTGCGATGGCTCAACGTGAGATAGGACTTGCTCTTGGTGAGCCACCAACCTCTAAAGGGTATCCACCCTCCTCTCTTACGCTTCTTCCTCAGCTTATGGAGCGTGCTGGAAAAGAGGAGGGAAAAGGGAGTATCACGGCATTTTTTACGGTACTTATAGAGGGGGATGATATGGGGGATCCCATCGCTGATCAGTCACGCTCTATCTTAGATGGGCATATCGTACTTTCTCGCGAGATGACCGACTTTGGTATTTACCCGCCGGTGCATATCTTAAACTCTGCATCGCGTGTGATGAACGATATTATCTCTCCAGAACATTTCAAAGCTGTGATGAAGTTTCGTCGTCTCTATACTCTACTCAAAGAGAATGAAACCCTCATAAGAATAGGAGCTTATACACAAGGGAGTGATCCTGAACTTGATGAAGCGATAGCAAAAAAAGAGAAGATGCAAAAGTTTATTTCTCAAGGTGCAAACTATATAACTAATTTTGAAGAAACGGTTGAGAGTTTAGTGAGTATGATGGAAATAGCTACACCAAAGAGTTCGTGAGACACGATCTTGCTGATGAGAAAAGATAGCTATGGAGATATTTGATTTTTGTTCAAAGTGATGAATCGCTTTTGCGATCTCTAAATCATAGCCAAACAGATCTATGTAAGAGTAGATAAGATTTTGAGTCTTATCATAAGAAGCTTTTTCTTCAAAGAGAGTGATTTGCTTGAGAAAACTCAAACGTAACAGGTCTCCTGTTTTTGCCAAACGTGTTTGAATCATCAAAAGGTTATTTAAGGTTTGTATCAATTTTTTTGCATCTCCATACTGAGCAAACTCTTCACACTCTTTTATCTTATACCTGTAATGTTTTTCAAGAAGAGTAACAATCTCATGATCAGCAAGAGAGTATCTATCTATAAGTTCATAACAAAGTGTAAAATTATTTTTTTCATAGGCATCAAAAAACTCTTGAGGTATTGTTAGTGTTTGTGTGTTAGTGTAAAGGAGAGATTCTTTTGTATAGCGTTTTGTGATATAGCCACTGTTGAGTTTTTGTTGAAAATCATCATGAAACTCTTGAAGCTTTTTTTCAAGGGTTGTAAAACTAATAGAGAGCTTTTTATTGTTTGTAAACAAGATATGTAGTTCTTGTTGACATAACCGTATATCTTTAACAATACCATGAGTAAAAAACAGAAACTTATGATCGATTTTTCCATCTTGAATATCTATCATGGTGAGATAATTGTCTTTGGACGCTACAAGAACTATTTGTAAATGAGCAATGTAGAGCAGTTTGTGGATATCTGTCTTTGTAGTAATAAATTTTTTAAAAAAAGTTTTTTTTGTATGGGAGATAAATACCTCTCCATCATAGTTTGCACTAACAAGAGTAGTAGCATTGATAAAGCAAAGGGCACTCACAGTTACTTTTGAATGATAAATAGTTTTTTTTTCATTGCGCTTAAGATAGTCTTGAAGAATAATTTCTCCTCCATATCCACTTGCTGCAATGAGTGTATCGAAGTGAGCTAATGCATAAACTTTATTTTTCTTTTTGAGTAGGGAGGAGTTTGTTGCTATAAAACGAAAAGAGAATAAGCGGGCAAGAAAGTCACCATTTTGTGTACATTGTAAAACACGGCCATTATCAGTACCAATAAATTTATACTCTTTTGTAAGTAGTGAAATCATGAGTAGATTTTATTGACAAGTAATTGCGGTGTAATACGATTGTTAAATTCATTTTTGCTCACGGTGTACGAGCATGTTATTTTTCTATCTTCTGGCATCTCAAAGACCCTGCGAAATGCGATAAGTGTAACTGTTTTTCTTTGGTGGGGATATTGACGAACTTCGATACGAGAATGGGACTTGTCTGCACCCATGAGTTGAATATTGACAACTTCTGCATCCTGCAGAAGAAATGTAGGTTTTTCGTTGGCTTCTCCATAAGGCTCAAAGCTTTCTAAAAGTTCTAAAAGCTCTAAGTCTATCTCATCGGTCTCTAAAATCCCACTTAGTTTTTCATGGGGAATAAAACTTTCATCTGGAATTGTTTTTGCGGTTGTATTGATGGCTTGTCGAAACGCTGTAATATTTTGAGTACTAAGACCCAGCCCAGCAGCCATCTTGTGTCCACCAAACTTTGTAAGAAAATGGCTGTTTTCTTTGATCAATGTATAAATATCTACATCACCAAGGCTTCTTGCACTCCCTTTGGCACTATCACCATCAATACTTAGCACAATTGCAGGTTTTTCGTATTTGTCAACAAGTCTTGAAGCTACTATACCAACAACTCCTTCATGCCAGCCTTCCCCAGCAACAACGATGACTTTATCAGATTCATTTACATCCTCAATTGCTGCGTTTGTTGTAGCTTTTTCACTCTCTTTTCTCTCTTCATTTAATTGTCCAAGATATTCAAAGTGTTTGTAGGCACTATGTGTATCTTGTGCGGTAAAAAAATCAAGGGCTATAGAAGCATCTTCCATGCGACCTGCAGAGTTGAGTCTTGGAGCTATCATAAACGCAATATCTTCACTCGTTATACGACTTTTATTGAGAAAATCTCTTATAATAATAGAAGATGGACGACTTGAGTGCATAAGCAGCTTAAGTCCCTCTTTGACGAGTGTTCTGTTGATATCGATCAAGGGCATAATATCAGCAATGATAGCTATGGAAAGGATATCTAAAAACTGTTTCATATCGATAGAGAGTTGCAGTTCTTTTTTTAGAAGTCCTAAAAAGAGCCAAGCAACCTGAGCACCACAAATCTCACTAAAAGGGTACTGACAGCTTTGAAGTTTTGGATCGATAATATAAAGAGCATCTGGAAGTGTATCTGGTGGAGTGTGGTGATCTGTGATAATGAGTTCTATGCCTCTCTCTTTGCAGATTTTAGCTGCTTCGGTAGCTGCAATACCATTGTCAACTGTAATAATAACATCAGTATCAATTCGCTCTAAAATAGTTGGACTTACTCCATACCCATCATGAAACCTATTTGGAATAATCGCTTCTAATGGATAAGGTATTTGTCTAAAAAAGTCAACCATTATTGCCGTAGAACTTACTCCATCAACATCATAATCGCCAACTAACGTGATACGTTTGTTAGCTTTTATTGCATTTGCTAGATGTTTTGCTGCGTTTTGGGCATTTTGTAAAAGTGCTGGATTTGGGATAGATGAGAGTTTTTTTTCTTCGCTGGGGAAACGTTGTGATAAAAGTTGAAAAAGTTGTTGTTTGTTAAGTGTTTGCATCGTAAAAGGGTGTCCCTTTTACGGTAGGTTTATAGCTGCTTTGACAAATGCCAAAATAGATGGATTTGGTGTTTGAAGACGAGATGTGAACTCAGGGTGAAACTGCACACCTAAGAACCAAGGATGTCCTTCAATCTCAACTGTTTCAATAAGACCATTGCTCTCACCTGTTACAATCATACCAGCTTCTTCAAGTTGTTTTCTGTATGCAGGATTTGCTTCATAGCGATGACGGTGACGTTCATAAATAGTTTTCTCACCATTATATGCTTCACGGATAATAGAACCCTCTTTCGTATCACAAGGGTACTCACCCAAACGTAGTGTTCCACCCATTGGAGATTCATGTGTGCGAAGTTGCATACCACCACTTTGATCTAAGAAGTTGTCAATTAAATAGATCATAGGGTGTGGAGTGTTTTCGTCAAACTCAACAGAGTTTGCACCCTCAAGATTAAGTACATTTCTTGCAAATTCTACAAGTGTAAGTTGCATTCCAAGACAGATACCAAGGTATGGTACTTTGTTAACACGTGCATACTCTATAGCTTTGATTTTTCCTTCAACACCACGGCTTCCAAAACCACCTGCAACAAGTACTGCATCACAATCACTTAGAAGTGCTTCAGCACCTTTTTCTTCAATATCTTCAGAGTCTATCCAACAGATCTCTACACGAGTATCAAGATGTGCTCCAGCATGGATAAGTGCCTCAGTGAGTGACTTATATGACTCTTTGAGAGCAAGGTATTTACCAACAAAACCAACAACGACACGTCCTTTTGGCTGAACAATTTTTTTAACAAGGTTGTCCCACTCCTCCATATCAGGCTCAAGTTCACCAAGTTCAAGCTCTTTAGCAATTGGCTTGAGGATATTTTGACGTAAAAAACTCATAGGCACATCATAGATACTTGCAGCATCTAGTGCTTCAACAACAGACTCTTGACTCACATCACAACTCATGGCGAGCTTTTTCTTAAATGTTTTAGGAAGCCCATTTTCACTTCTTGCGATGATCATTTGTGGTGTGATACCGATACGACGAAGCTCTTGTACTGAGTGTTGTGTTGGTTTAGATTTGAGCTCACCAGCTGCTTTGATGTAAGGGATGAGTGTTACATGGATAAAGAAAGTTCCTGCAACTTCATCATCATGTTTCATCTGACGGATCGCTTCCATAAATGGAAGCCCTTCGATATCACCAACTGTACCACCAAGCTCAACTACTAGGATATCATGCCCTTTTCCAGCTTGCTTGATACGATTTACAATCTCACCAACAATATGAGGAATAACTTGAATAGTTTGACCTAAATATCCCCCTGCACGTTCACGCTCAATTACACTTGAGTAAACTTGACCAGTGGTAAAGTTTGAGCTTTTAAGATAAGATGTATCTAAAAAACGTTCATAGTTTCCAATGTCAAGGTCAGTTTCTGCACCATCCTTGGTTACAAACACCTCACCATGCTCAAGTGGAGACATTGTTCCAGGGTCAACATTGATGTAAGGGTCGATTTTTAACATACCCACTTTCTTACCAGAATGTTTTAAAAGTGTACCAACACTAGCAGCCGTGATACCTTTTCCAAGGGAACTTAAAACCCCTCCGGTAACGAAAATGTATTTTGTCATGCAAATCTCCACAAATAGTTAAATAATTATTGCGATTATAGTATATAATGGCTTATCAATTTATGAAAGTTTAGTTAAATGGAAAACACACTTATTTATATTATTTTAACGCTAGGTATCTCAATCGTTACAAATATCTTTTTAAAAAAACTAGGCATATCTCAAATCATTGGTTATATCTTAACAGGTACATTTATGGTGTATGCATTTGATCTTGGTGATGTTGGACATTCTCATGCACTAGAACTTGTAGGTGAATTTGGAATTGTTTTTTTGATGTTTACCATTGGGCTGGAGATCTCATTGGCAAAAATGGGCAATATGAAAAAAGAGATTTTTGGAAATGGTTTTTTGCAGGTTGGTTTAACAACATTAGTTGCATATTTTGCAGGGCATCTTGTTTTTAGACTAGATAATACTTCTGCGATTATTGTGGCATTGGCATTTTCTTTATCATCTACGGCAGTTGTATTAAGTTATCTTAAAAGTTCTAAAGAGATTTATACCCCTTATGGGCAAAATGCAACAGGTATTTTGATCTTTCAAGATATTGCAGTGATCCCTATTTTGATTTTTATTGGATTTTTAACAAACGAAGCAGGAGAAAGTATCTCAACAATTTTACTTCATACATTTGGATCTGCTATTGTGGTTATTGGTCTGTTGTTTATTGTAGGAAAAAGGGTAGTAACTTGGCTTTTGCATTTTTCTGCATCATCAGAATTAGATGAACTTTTTATGGGATCTGTCCTTTTTATAGTTGTAGGAGCTTCTTTATTTGCTTCATCTATGGGATTTACATATTCACTTGGTGCATTTGTTGCAGGGATGATTATTGCTGAGACGAAATACCATCATAAAGTAGAGTCCGATATTGCTCCTTTTAAAGATATCTTGCTGGGAACATTTTTCGTGGTAGTTGGTATGAAGATTGATGTTGTGATGTTTGTAGAAAATATTGGATTGATAGTTGGATTTTTTCTTTTGGTTTTGTTTGTGAAAACTTTGATTATTTTTACAATGTTGCGTTTCTCTTATACAAATTCAACATCTTTAAAAAGTGCACTTGCTCTTTCTCAAGTTGGTGAGTTCTCTTTTGTTATATTTTCTGTTGCTTCAGCAGGAGGTGTTTTAGACAATGATCTTGTTTCCTTGCTTGTCCTTATTGTGATTTTTTCAATGATGGTTACTCCATTTTTTATTTCACATATTAGTGACTTGGTTGAGATGTTTATCAAAGAGGAAGATATCCCTATTGATATGTCTGCACTTGCAGGAAGAAAAAACCATGTAATTGTATGTGGATACAGTGTTGTTGGAAAATTTGTTACAGAGCATCTTGAAGAGCTTGATGCACCTTTTGTTGTGGTAGATAATTCAAATAAACATGTTCAAGAAGCACTTGATGCTGATCTTGAAGCATACCTTGGTGATGCGTCAAAAAGTTCTATCTTGAATGCACTCAACATAAAAGATGCAGCAGCTGTTATTGTAACTCTGGAAAATATAGACAAAAAACGATTGATATGTGAAGCGATATTAAACTACACTACAAATGTAAATCTTATTGTAAAAATATCTTCATTAGAAGAAAAAGAAAAACTTAGTGATTTAAATATTACAACATTGGTAGATGGAAAAGTAGAAGTTGCTCGTGTATTGGTTGAGAGGATGATCACCTGTCAACTAAAGTACAGTTAAAAAGGAGGAAGGAGAAAATCTAGTTTCCTCTACTTCCTGGTTTGATAGCTTCACTTCCATCTTTACAAAGTGGACACTCGTCTGGTGAGTACATTTCAAATGTAAAATCAGCAAGTGCAAAAAATGGAATATCTTGTGGTAGTTTACAGTTTGGCTTTGTTTCAATATCAGAGTTTTCACGATGGCAAAAACCACGGTTTGCAAGTGCTGCAACACCAACGATCTCTCCACCAAGCTCTTTAACAACTGCCGCTGCTTCCATAGCAGAACCACCTGTCGTGATGATATCTTCACACATAAGTACTTTTTCACCTGGCTTTACTTCAAAACCACGACGGATACTCATCTCTCCATTGACACGCTCAGCAAAAATAGAACGTACATCAAGCGCAGTTGCAAGTGCAAAACCAGCTATTAGACCACCAAGTGCTGGAGCACATACCGTATCTACCTTTAAGCCACTCTCTTTGATCTGTTTTGCAAGTGCATCAGCTAAAATTTTTGCAGTTTTAGGATCTTCTAGAACTTTTGCAGATTGAAGATAAAACTGTGAGTGATTTCCTGAACTGAGTTTAAAATGCCCCTCTAAAAGAGCATCTGCATCCATATAAATCTGTTTAACATTCATAAGATTAAACTTTTAAGATTTCAGCTTCTTTTTCTTTTAAGATGCTGTCGATTTTAGCGATATATTTATCTGTGATTTTTTGGATGCTATCTTGAGCAGATTTAGATTCATCTTGAGTAATCTCTTTTTCTTTTTCAAGTTTTTTGATCTTGTCGTTTGCATCACGTCTGTCATTTCTTACAGAAACTTTTGCGTTTTCACCCATACCTTTCATCTGTTTTACAGACTCTTGACGTTGTTCAACTGTCATTGGTGGGAAAAAGAGTTTAATCTGATCACCATCATTGTTTGGATTTACTCCAATATTTGCAGCTTGAATCGCATTTTCAATATCATTAAGAAGATTTTTTTCCCAAGGGTTGATCACAATAGTAGTTGCATCTGAAGCAAGAACACTCCCTACTTGATCAAGTGGAGTTGGTGTTCCATAATAATCGATTTTTACATTATCTAAAACACTTGTTGTAACTTTACCAGTTCTTAGAGTTTTGAACTCTCTTTGCATATGCTCAATGCTTCCTTGCATTTTTGTTTCGCAGTTTTCAAAAATTTCGTTTAACATTTGTGATCCTTTCTTAATCTATTTTTTTTCTTGTGATGTTGGCGCATCTGTTGGTAGTGCAGGTGCAACTACATCTGTTTCTTCAACAAGAGCATTTGTAACAGAATCGTTTTTGTTGAGAGAATACATATACCCTAACGTAATTGTATTGATAACAAATAACAATCCGATTGTAAAAGTTGCTTTTGCTAAAAAGCTATTTGGACCTTTTGCCCCAAAAACAGACTCATTTGAGCCACTATAAGCACCAAGTCCAATGCTTGAGCTTTTTTGAAGTAGTACAGCAATTACGATCATAATCACTAAAACTATCTGAACAATAAGTAAAAAACTAGTTGTCATGGATATATTCCTATTCTATATATAAAGTGGCGAATTATATCTAAAAAAACTTGGTATAATGCTAAAACAGTTTTTATAAGGGAAGAAATATGCAAAAGAATAAAAAAACAACACTTTTTTTTCTGTTTTTTTTCAGTGTGTTTAGTCTCTTTTTTATATCATGTTCACATAAAGCTCATTCTGAAAAGAGGATTATCGCTGTAAGCACATATGCTATGTATGATATAGTAAAACATCTTGTTGGAGATACATTTGAAGTGGTGTCTATCCTTCCGTTTGGTGTTGATCCTCACTCATTTGAACCTACACCAACATTGATGGCAAAAATTGAAGATGCTTCTTTAGTTGTATATAGTGGAGCAGGACTTGAACCATGGACAAAAAATTATACATTTAAACATCATGTAATTGATATGAGTAAATTTGTATCTCTTCGTAAACTTGGTGATCATCATCACCACGAAGAACATCATCTTCACAATGGAGTTGATCCGCATTATTGGTTAGACATTGATAATATGATAAAAGCTACTCATGTTATTGCAAATAAGCTAGTTGAGATAGCACCCAACAATAAAATACTTTATGCAGAAAATGAAAAGAACTATATTGCAAGTTTAAAACAGTTAGACAATAAGTTTACGGTAGGGTTGTCATCTTGTAAGAAAGATATAATCGTTGTAAATCATAATGCATTTGGTTATCTTTCACGAAGATACGGCTTTGATGTAGAATCATTAAGTGGTTTGGTTCCAGAGGTAGAGCCAAGTGCAAAAGAGATGTCTCATATTTTGGATGTTGTAAAGGAACATCACATTAAAGTGATCTTTTTTGAGAGCTTTGTAAGTGCAAAAGTGATTCAAACACTTGCAGACGAGTTACATGTAAGAGTGCAGACATTACAGCCATTGGGTAATATTACAGCAGACGAAGCAAAGCAAAAACTTACATACGAGAAGATAATGCAAGAGAATCTCCGAAAAATCTCCCAAGCACTAGAGTGTCAATGAAGTTTAAAGTACCTATTTTTGATGTAAAAAATTTACATTTCTCTGTTCGTGGTCAAAAGATTTTAGAAAACATATCTTTTGAGATTTTCAACGGAGAGTATATAGCGATTATTGGTCCAAATGGTGGAGGAAAAACTACACTCATACGGACATTATTGGGGCTAGAGAAACCAAGTAAGGGAGAGATTAAAATATATGGAAAAAGTATATCCTCTTTTAAAGATTGGAGCAAAATAGGTTATGTACCACAGCGAGCAGCATTAATTGATGAGAGTTTTCCTGCAACTGTATATGATATAGTCAGTATGGGAAGAGTTTCTAAACGTAGAATGTTTACCCCTTTGACAAAAACAGATAAAGAGGCAATTTTTGATGCAATGCAGACAATGGGGGTTTTTGATCTAAAAGATAAGATGGTCGGCAAACTCTCTGGTGGTCAGCGTCAACGTGTGATGATTGCTCGCGCTTTAGCTTCAAAGCCAGATATTTTAATCTTAGATGAGCCAAATACTGGGGTAGATATGCATTCACAACAAAAGTTTTATGCATTACTCTCTAAGTTGAACAAAGAGGAAAATATAACAATACTCTTCATTACCCATGATATTGGAGTGATTGCAGATGATATTGCAAGATTGTTCACAATTAATCAAAAAGCTACGATTTGCAATAATCCAAAAGAGACACTCTCTTGTGAAGATATGTCACAATTGTATGGCATAGAAGCACATCTTATTCATAACCATAAACATGAGCATTAAAGGTAGAAGATGATTGAAATGTTTGAGTATGATTTTATGCAAAGAGCATTTATCGCAGGTATAATTATTGCAACACTTGCTTCT
>JAMORZ010000084.1 GCA_027063295.1 Sulfurimonas sp. | reverse complement strand
CCAACGATGATGTTTTTAATATTTGCATTTTTAAGAATCTCTGCTGCTTCTGGTGCATTTGTACCATCAAGACGTACAATAACAGGTACATTAACATCAGTGATTTTAGTAGCTTCTAAGATACCGTTTGCGATACGATCACATCTTACGATACCACCAAAGATATTTACAAAGATAGCTTTTACTTTAGGGTTTTTAAGAATAATCTCAAAACCTTTTGCAACAGTCTCTGCATTTGCACTACCACCAACATCTAAGAAGTTAGCTGGAGTTCCACCCATATGGTTGATTGTATCCATAGTACCCATCGCAAGACCTGCACCATTTACCATACAACCAATCTCACCATCAAGAGCAACATAAGAAAGACCATATTTAGCAGCTTCTACTTCATCTGGATCTTCCTCTGAGAAATCTCTCATCGCAGCGATCTCTGGATGGCGTCCAAGTGCTGAGTTATCAAAGCCCATTTTACCATCAAGTGCGATAAACTCACCAGCACCAGTTCTTACAAGTGGGTTGATCTCGATAAGCTCTGCATCATTATCCATATATACTTTGTAAAGTTTTTGTGCAAAAGAGATGATGTTCTTTTGTTCAGCTTTATCTGTAATACCTAAACCAAACGCAAGCTCACGTCCGTGAAATGCCTGAAAACCGATCGCTGGATCAACAGGAACAGTAATAATCTTCTCTGGAGTTTTTTCAGCAACATCTTCGATGTTCATACCACCCTCAGTTGAAGCCATAATAAGTGGCATCTCAAGTTTTCTATCTAAAACAACTGAAAGATAGAACTCATCTTGGATATCTGCACCATCTTCGATGTAAAGCTTTTGAACGAGTTTCCCCTCTGGACCTGTTTGGTGTGTTACCAAAGTCATACCAAGAATCTCATCAGCTAACTGCTCAACTTCCTCTAAAGACTTAGCAAGTTTAACACCACCACCAAGTCCACGTCCACCTGCATGGATCTGTGCTTTTACAACCCAGATAGGTCCACCAAGCTCCTCTGCAGCTTTTACAGCGTCAGCAACGCTCTCAACCATTATACCCTTTGGTGTTGGCACACCATACTTAGCAAAAATCTGCTTTGCTTGATATTCATGTATATTCATCTATTCTCCTTGTTTTAAAATGGAAGTTTATTTTACTTCATATTGGTCTCTACCCATTTGGTAAAGATCGTTTCCGTATGTATCGTTCACTACTGTTACAGGAAAATCCTCAACAACTAGTTTACGAACTGCCTCAGGTCCAAGTTCAGGGTATGCTATCACTTCAGCACTTCTGATCTGCTTTCCAAGTAAAGCCCCTGCTCCACCTGTCGCACCAAAATAGATACCACCATACTCTTTACAAGCATCTTTTACTGCTTGATTACGTTTACCTTTTCCTATCATCCCTTTTGATCCATGCTTAAGCATAGTTGGGGAGTAAGAATCCATTCTGTATGAAGTTGTAGGCCCTGCACTTCCTATTGGATCACCTGGTTTTGGTGGTGTTGGACCAACAAAGTAAATAATACTTCCCTCTAAATCAAAAGGAAGTTCCTCTCCAGCCTCAATGAGATCAACAAGCTTTTTATGAGCTGCATCACGAGCAGTGTAGATAACACCACTAAGATATACAATATCTCCAGCTTTTAGTTTTCTTGTTGTCTCTTCTGTTAAAGGAGTTGTTAAATGGTATGTTTGACTCATCTTTTCCCTTTTATATAGTTATATGTGTATGACGTGAAGAGTGACATTGAACA
>JAMORZ010000083.1 GCA_027063295.1 Sulfurimonas sp. | reverse complement strand
CTCACCATTAACAACCATGATTCCAATAAAAAGCACACCCTCAAACGGTGCACCCTCTTTTTGCATACCATCAAGTGTAGGACGAATGATACGATCTTTTACTTTTTGGTAAAGCTCTTCATTAACAAGTGGTGTTGGAGCATAAGCACCCATCCCACCTGTGTTTGGTCCAGTATCACCATCACCTACACGTTTGTGATCTTGTGCAGCAGGAAGTAAAATATAATCTTTACCATCACATACAGCAAACATTGAGAGTTCATACCCATCTAAAAACTCCTCAACAATCACTTTTTTCCCAGCATCACCAAAGCTTTTGCCACTGAGCATCTCACCGATAGCTTTTTTTGCTTCATCATGGCTCTGAGCGATGATAACACCCTTACCACCACAAAGTCCATCAGCTTTTACAACGATAGGCACAGAGAGTTTGTCGGTAAACTTGTAAAGCTCCTCAATAGAATCAGACTCAATATAAGCTGCTGTTGGGATGTTGTACTTTGCCAAAAAGTTTTTCATATACACTTTTGAGCCCTCAAGCTGTGCTGCTTCTTTGCTTGGTCCAAAGATAGTAAGCCCTTGAGATTTGAAGATATCTACTACACCATCTACAAGTGGAGCTTCAGGTCCAACGATAGTAAGTTCTATCTCATTCTCTTTTGCAAACGCAGCAAGTTCATTGTAGTCTTTTATATCAAGGTTTATACCAAGTTGGTTTGTTGCACCATTTCCTGGTTGAAAAAAAAGTTCATGACCTGTATTTTCATTTGCTATTGCAAGACCTATAGAGTACTCACGTCCTCCACTACCTAAAATCAAAATCTTCATATATCATCTCCATAAATAAAAAAAGTATTTGCTCAAAGAAGATCATTTCTCTAAGCAAATACTTCAAAAAGATAACCCAAGTGGCCGTTTCACGTTTGGTTCGGTTCTCAGAGCCGAATTTGGGTGAAGAGAGGTTACATAACGGCGGCAGCTTCTCGGCAGAGTTAACATACCTCAAGCGAAGTCACCGACACACTGCAACACTACTAGTTCACAATTTGAAAATGTAGAACCCTCATAAGTGTGATCACTCGAACCACTCAGGCTATCTGTATATTATTATACAAAATTTTTACTTTATTTAGCTAACTTTTTTGCAATTTCAACACAACTCTGTACAGTTTTTTCCTCTGAGAGAGTCACATCAACACCTTTAGGGATTTTTCGTTGTGTGGTTTTGCCTATCACTACCACTTTTTGTGCAGGTGTAAAACTGTGATGCTTTAAAAAACATTCTACACTTGAGGGGGATGTAAAGATTAAAACACCTTGTTTTTCTATCATCTGTGAAGCTATAGATTTGGCACATTCAGATTTGTAAAGTACAACTTCATCAATATTGTAACCTTTATTTTTACACACCTGCACAAAATCTGAAGCAACCTCTTGTGCGCGAAGATAAAGCCATTTTTTTGACTTGTCAAACTTCTCTATCTCCTCTATAAGAGTATCACCATACCCTCTGCCAAGAGAGAGTATCTCTCCTCCAATGGCCTCAAAACTTTTTGCACTCTGTTTTGAAATGCAAAGCGCCGGAGTTTTTTCATACCCCTTATACTCATAAAAACGCAACACTTGTGCAATCTGTTTTGAGGTGATGATAAGATAATCATAATTTTCAAATGCTATATTTGGATGAAAAAAGTCGATCTCTAAGGGGTTAATATGGATAGCATCTTGATTCGAGGAGATAGAGAAAAGATAAATTGGTGTGTTCATGAGAGAAGCTTTCGCTTACTCCCACTCAATAGTTGCAGGTGGTTTTGAAGATATATCATAAACCACACGGTTGATCCCATCAACCTCATTGATGATACGGCGAGAGATTCTCTCAAGTAGATCATGTGGCAAGTGAGCAAAAGTTGCTGTCATACCATCTACTGCTTCAACAACTCTTACACATACAGTATTGTCATATGTACGGTTATCACCCATAACACCAACTGATTTTACATTGAGAAGTACTGCAAATGCTTGCCAAGTTTTTGCATAGTATCCACTTGCTTTGAGCTCATCTAGTAAGATTACATCTGCTTCACGTAAAAGATCAAGATCAGGAACATTTACATCACCCATGATACGGATCGCAAGTCCAGGACCAGGGAATGGATGACGGTTGATCATATCTGATGGAAGTCCAAGCTCAAGACCGATTTTGCGTACCTCATCTTTAAAAAGCTCACGTAATGGTTCAATAAGCTCAAAATCCATCCAATCAGGAAGCCCACCAACATTGTGGTGAGACTTAATAACTTCAGATGGACCATTTACAGAGATTGACTCGATAACATCAGGATAGAGTGTCCCTTGTGCCAAAAACTTGATACCATCATGTTTTTTCGCTTCTTGTTCAAAAACCTCTATGAAAGTGTGACCGATGATTTTACGTTTCTCTTCCGGGTTTGTTACACCTGCTAAACGGCTTAAGAACAGCTCACTTGCATCTGCTACAACAAGTGGTGCTGCAAGGTTAACTTTAAATACCTCCTCAACTTGCTCACGCTCACCTTTACGTAAAAGTCCATTATCTACAAAAACAGGAATAAGCTGATCACCGATCGCTTCATAAAGCATCGCAGCAACAACAGAGCTGTCAACCCCACCACTGAGTCCACAAAGCACTTTGCCATCACCAACTTTTTCACGGATAGATTTAATCTGCTCTTTTAAGAAGTGCTCCATTTTCCATTTCTCAGTTACTCCACAAATATTTTTTGCAAAGTTTCTAAGCATCAAGTAGCCCTCTTCTGAGTGTTGTACCTCTGGATGAAACTGCATTGCATATACACGTTTTTCCTCATTTGCAATCGCAGCATATGGGGAGTTCGCACTTATAGCAATAGGCTCAAACCCTTCGGGAAGAGTATCTACTCTATCTGAGTGACTCATCCAAACAATACGACCATCATCACAATCTTTAAAAAGTGGTGAACATTTTTCAGTATTGGCATTTAAGATATTTAGCTCAGCTTTTCCATACTCATGATGATCACTTCTTACAACACTTCCACCAAAGTCAACTGCGATACGCTGCATACCATAACAGATACCAAGCACAGGGATACCCATAGAATAAACTCCCTGATCAACTTCATAAGCATCTTTGTTGTACACAGAAGATGGCCCACCACTAAGGATAACACCTTTTGGGTTTTTAGCTTTGATATCTTCTACAGAAGTGTGATAAGGTAAGATCTCACAATAGATCTTATCTTCACGAAGACGACGAGCGATAAGTTGTGTGTACTGTGAACCAAAGTCAAGTACGATGATACTAACATTTGTCATAAAATGCCTTTAAAATAGGATAAAATTAAGTGATGAAAGGATACCAAAAAGTAGATTAATTTTTGATTTAGCTAAAAAGATTTACTGCGTGAAATAAACGCAGTAAATCAAAAAAATAAGATCTTAGTAAAGTCCTAAAATCTCAAACTGAAAATACCACACAACGATAGATACGATATAACCTACCAAAATAGTCCAAGCATGTTTCATATGCGAACCAAAAGTATAGATACCATGTAGACGACCCATAACACCAACACCTGCAGCTGAACCAAAAGAGATAAGACTTCCACCAACACCAGCTGTCATAGTTACAAGCATCCATTGAGCTAGATCCATCTCTGGAGATGATTTTAAGATAGCACTCATTACAGGTACATTATCAACTACAGCTGAGAGGAAACCCACACCAATATTAGCAGCTGTTGCACCAACAAGTCCATACATATGGTGAATATACTCTAAGAAACCTAAAAAGTGAAGTGCACCAACAGCAGAGAGAATACCAAAGAAGAAAAGGAGTGTATCGTTTTCTACTTTTTGCATATTAACATAGATATTAAACCCATTTTGCCCACTTTTACTAAGATGGATAGAGTAGAGTTTAAGTACTGCCAAACCAAACATCATACCCCACATCGCTGGAAAGTGGAAAAATTGATGCCCTAAAACTGCCATAACAATAGTTGCAACACCAAGATAAGCTACACCCATACCACCATCAAGCACTGTAGGTTTTTCTTCAGTTGCTGCATCAAATGGTGGTTGACCATCCGGTACTGACATAGAGAGTAAAAATGCTGTTACACCCCACCCTAAGATAGATGCAGGAAAAAGGAATAAAAAGTCAACGAACTCACCCTTACCAGCTGTCCATGCCATAAGTGTTGTAATATCACCAAATGGAGACCATGCACCACCTGCATTTGCAGCTACAACAATATTGATAGCACCTGGTACTAAAAACGAAAGGTTTTTCTTGTCAATTGTAAAAAGAACAGTTGAGAGGATAAGTGCCGTTGTAAGGTTATCTGCCACTGGAGAGATAAAAAATGCCAAAAGACCTGTAAGCCAAAAGAGCTTTTTATAAGTATACCCCTTTGATACAAGCTTAAACTTCATCAAATCAAACACACCACGTTCAATTAATGTTTCAATGTATGTCATAGCAACAAGCAAGAAAAAGAAAATCTCTGCAATCTCTAATATCAGGTGCTCTAACTCATCATGAAGCGGGTCTGGGTTCATCCCGTTGATAGCATAGTAAATACCAATAAGCATAAACATAAATGTACCTGCAAAAAGTGCTGGTTTTGCTTTGTTTACCTCATACTTATCTTCTGTAGCGATAAAATAATACGCTACAACAAAAACTGCTAAACTTAACCATCCTACCCATGTTGTGGCAAGATTTATATCTGCTGCTGCATGAGTTGCTGCTTCAGCAACACTCTGAGCGACTGCACCATGTTCCATTATATCTCCTCTTGTATGGTGTGAACACCAATTGATTTCTCACGTGAGAGTGCCCCTTTGACAATCTCTCTTGCTGTAAGTAAACGAAATTGTAGTAGTGTACCAATTTTTTCATTTAAAAGTGCATTAATTGACTCAAAAGCATCATTTAATCCACGTTTTGTTCTTAGAATAGAAACATTCTCCCACATTATTCTACGGAGTTGGTTTTTTTTCTCTTTATCACCCTTATAGCTCATAACACTTTGTGTTACATCAAACTCTACAAACTCTTTTTCTTTACTATGTTTCAAGATATCATCAACTGCCCTCGCAGCAAATACCAACCCTTCTAAAAGTGAGTTTGATGCGAGTCTGTTTGCTCCGTGCACACGAGTTGAAGCAACTTCCCCAACCGCATAAAGATTCTCAACATTTGGGATACGACCGTTGAGATGCGTTTTTATTCCACCTATCGCATAATGAAATGCAGGAGAGATAGGTACTCTCTGGTGTGGGACATTGTAACCCAATGAGCGAAGATTCTTACAGATATTTGGGAAACGTTGTTCAAAATACTCTTCATCAAAATTTTTAAAAGCAAGATAAACTCGCATTCCTGTTTTTTTCTTATACATATAGATCGATTTACTGACAATATCACGTGATGCCAACTCTCCACGCTCATCATAATCAAATAAAAACCTTTTACCATTTTCGTCTTCTATAGTTGCACCCTCACCACGCAGTGCTTCAGTAAGAAGCATTTTTTGGGCATTGTCTGAGTTTACAAATACCGTTGGGTGAAACTGCAGCATCTCCATGCGATCAAGTTCTATCCCTTTTTGCACACAAAGCCCTTGCATATCTGCACTAATACAAGGTGCATTTGTATGATACTCATAAAGAGAACCCACTCCACCACTGGCGATAATCACATCCTGTGCATAAATATTATATGTCTTTCTATGCTCCAAAACACTTACACCGTAGCATTTACCATCTTTTATAAGTAGATCAACAACACGAGCATCACTTAACATTGCATGGGGATTTTGTTCAAGTAAAAAGTGGTGCATATATCGACCTGTTGCATCTCCACCAGCATGAAGAATTCTCTCACAGGAGTGTGCTGCTTCTTTTGTATACAGAAGATTTCCATCTTCATCTTTATCAAATAAAAAACCTCTTTGCACTAGATCATCAATCGCTTCACGTGAATACTTTGAGAGAATCTCAACTGCTTCTGCATCACACAAGCCATCTCCAGCATTGAGTGTATCTTCTATGTGTACCGGTATATCTGCCTTATCACGAGCAAGAGCAACACCCCCTTGAGCATAAAAAGTGTTACACTTAAAGGTTTGTCGTTTGTTTATCAGCAATACTTTTTTATCTTTTGGAAGGTTTATTGCAGCATATAACCCTGCTACACCCGCTCCAATTATCACTACATCATACTTTATCATCTATTTGCAACTTTCATTATTATCAAAACTCTTTTTTTGAAGAATAAACTCAACATCTTTATCCCCTTGAGGTAGATCTTCAACATAATATGGTGCAGCTTTATATCCACACCCCCCAAAGCTTAATAAAAAGCTTGTTATAATTAGCACATGAAAAATGTGGGTCAAATTATACGTTCTATCCAATACCAACCTCAATACAAAAGAATTTTACAACATCAGTGTGTGCAAAAACTTAAATCAGTTATGCTCCCTCAAATCCAAAAATATATAAAATATGGTTACATCAAAGGTACTACACTCCACTTTGTCACAGCATCAACACTCAATAAATATGACAAAGATAATATTATAAATACGATTAAATTGATTTTAAATAGTGGAATGATTCAAAAAAATGCAAACCTTTTTGAGTGTTTAGATGAAAATATAGAAGATGTTATTGTAAAAACAGATCATAAACCCATAAACAACTTTAAGCCTTATACAACCTCATCACATACACTGAAATATTTTGAACAATCAAATGGAACATTCTCAACAGATCTACAAGATGAAAAACTCTCTACTCTTGCTCAAGAGATCCAATCCATCATAAAAGAAAACAATGACACTTGAACAAACACTACGCCAACTTCCAACACAAGCAGGAATATACCAATATTTTGATAAAAATGGTCGAATTCTTTATGTAGGTAAAGCCAAAAATCTTAAAAACAGAGTCAAAAGTTATTTTACCTTTACACCTCATTTACAGCCAAACAAAAAACTCTCAGAGCGTATTGTCTCTATGTTAAAACAAGCCACCTCGCTTGAGTACATTGTAGTTAACTCAGAACACGATGCTCTCATCCTTGAAAACTCCCTTATAAAACAACTCAACCCAAAATACAATATCTTACTTCGTGATGATAAAACATACCCTTACATATATATTGACACTGCACAACCATATCCACGTTTTGATATAACTCGCAAAGTATTAAAAAGCAAAACGATCCAGTATTATGGACCTTATTCTGTTGGGGCAAGAGATATTCTTGACTCCATCTACGAACTATGCAAACTCGTACAAAAAAAAGGCTCACTTAGCTCACAAAAGCTATGTCTCTATCATCAGATAAACAAATGTCTTGGTCCATGCGAGCTTCCCGTCTCAAAAGAGCTCTACGACAAAGAGCTCTCCTTTGCAAAAAAACTGATTTTGAACAAAAAACTTCTTATCTCACATCTACAAAAGAGGATGGAGATTTATGCGGAGCAGATGCGTTTTGAAGAAGCAGCAGAGCTTCGCGATCGTATTGAGAAAATCAGCAGATCTCAAATACACAGTGAAATTGACTTTGCTTCAGATGAAAACTACGATATCTTTGCCATTGAGCATACACAAACTCAAGCTGTTGTTGTGAGACTCTTTATGAGACACGGAAAAATCATCTCATCATCACACAGTTTTACACAACTTCACCATGGATTTGACCTCAACGAACTCTACACACGTGCTCTTAGTAACTTTTACACACAAGAAAAACCCCCACTTTGTGTTCCTATCTTACTTGCACATAATTTTGATGATTTTGAAGTTATCCAAGATCATATTAGCAAAGTATTTGGAAAAAAAGCACAACTTCTCATACCTCAAAGAGGAAAGAAAAAAGAGCTCATCTCCCTAGCCCTTATCAATGCAAAAGAGTTACTCAAACGCAATGCACAACAACAAACAAGTACTATCTACCCTGAGATTCAAAAACTCTTTGAACTTGAAAAACTACCTTTAAGAGTTGAAGTTTTTGACAACTCCCATATGGCAGGTGTAGCACCTGTTGGAGCGATGATAGTGTATGATAATGGCACATTTGATAAAAAAAGTTACAGAACCTACCATCTACAGGCTAAAGATGAATATGCTCAGATGAGAGAAACTCTTACAAGAAGAGTGCATAGTTTTGAAAAAAATCCACCACCAGATTTATGGGTACTCGATGGGGGTGCGACACTCCTTCAGCTTGCAAAAAATATACTACTCTCTGTAGGTGTAACACTCGATGTGATTGCTATCTCAAAAGAAAAAGTAGATGCAAAAGCACATCGTGCAAAAGGAAAAGCAAATGACATTATCTACACTTCTGAAGAAAAATTCTTGTTAAAAAACAACGACAAAAGACTACAATGGGTACAAAACCTTCGTGATGAAGCACACCGAAGTGCAATAGCATTTCATAAGAAAACAAAACTCAAACAAGATCAAGAGAGTAAACTACTAACACTCCATGGTATTTCCCAAGCAAAAATAATTAAACTGCTAAACCATTTTGGCACTTTTGAAGAGATCAAAAACCTTTCATTTGAAGCAATTAGTGAAGTTTTAAACCAAAAAGATGCAAAAATCATAAAAAAATTTTACAAATAAGTTATATTTTCAGAGCTTTATGATATATTTGTAACAATTCTAGTCTTAGTGCTATTTATAAGGTTTTTTGATGAGTACTGTAACACCTTTAGATGAAGAGTATGTTAGCGAAGGAAGTGTCATTATTAGTCAAACAGACTTAAATGGTGTCATTATCTATGTAAACAAAATGTTTTGTGAAATTTCTGGATACAAAGCTGAAGAACTTGTTGGACGAACTCACAATGTTATACGCCATCCAGATATGCCACGTGCTGCGTTTGCAAAGATGTGGGAAACTATCCGTTCTGGTCAATCATGGAACGGGCTTTTAAAAAACTTGCGTAAAGATGGTCGATACTATTGGGTCGATACTGAGATTTTACCTACTCGTGATGATGATGGAAACATCACAGGCTACATCGCCGCAAGAAGACCAGCAGGGAAAAAGAATATCTCTGAGATCGAAGAGAGTTACAAGAAAATGCTAGAGGCAGAGCAATAAAAAGAAGGATAAGATCGTGCTAATATATAACTTTAAAAAAGAATTTATTGGAATGGATGAAGGAACACTTAAAACTTTTGGTTTTAATAATCTTTCACAACTTAGAGCAGAATCTGCAGACTTTGCAGATCTGTTTGTACGAACACCAGGGTATGTACACAACTTTAAACATGTGCATTGGATAGACTTTGTCAGCTGTGCAGAACCATCTGAAGAATCTAAAGTGATTATTGATGTAAACTCAAAAACTTTCAAGGCTAACCTCTCCATCAATACTGTATTTTTAGCTGATAATCCTACAGAAAAAGCTTACATCATTTATCTGCAGCAACTTCGTGAACTCTCACAACAAGAGGTGCAAAGCATCTCTGAGGAGTTGGCGCAACGTCCAACTCCAGTTGGAACAACAGAAGCACTCTCGCTAAGTGCCAGTGATCCTTATGATATACCTGAAACTCCTGTTGCACCTCAAGCTGTTGAAACACCACAACCTCTCCAACAAGAAGTCGCACCAGCGATCACTCCTAATGATGATTTTGATGCACCACTTGACATAGAGCTTGATGAATATGATGTAGCTGAAACTCCTGAAGTTCCTCAAAGTATAGAGTTGGACATTCCTGAAGAGACAGTTACACCATCTCAAGAAGATGATCTTTTAAGTGTCGATGACATGTATGATATTGATGATTCTCTTGATATAGAAGAGGAAGTTTTACAAACAACATCCCCTACCCCTTCACAAGAAGTACAAGCTGATGATTTTGATGAAAACTTTGACTACGATTATCACTATGATCCTCAAGTAGCTTCTGATGAGCTTGGTCTTCCTATTGATCTTATTGAAGAGTTTATCCAAGATTTTATTGCACAGGCACATGAGTTTAAAGATGGACTTTACACTTCACTTGCAGAGGGTGATCTTGCAAATGTAAAAGTGCTTTCTCACAAACTCAAAGGGGTAGCTGCCAACTTACGTATTGAAGATGCTTTTGAAGTTCTTACAACGATCAATACATCTGAAGATATTCGTGTTGTTGAATCTTATCTCAAAACATTTTATAAAATCATAGCTCGTCTTTCAGGTGAAGAGGTTCAAGCAGTAGCGCCTCAGCAAGCTCAAGAACCACAACAAACACCAGTGCTTATGGATGAGAATGATTTTATTATTGATGATCCTATCGATGAGATATCAACTAACGAACCTACCCAAGATGAAGCTCAACAAGAAGAGAGTATCTCTCTAGAACTTGAGGATGATGATCTCTTTAGTGACCCAGTTGATGAGCAGATTGTAAGTGAACCAACACTAGAAGAACCTACTGCGCCAACAAATGAGAATGAAGATCTTTTAGATATTGATTTAGATTTTGAAGATGATTTTTTAGAAAATGAATCTCCAGAAGAAACAACAAAAACCGATACTACAGAGCAAACAAATACTCAAGAAGCTGCAGATGATGATCTTCTTGATCTTGATTTAGATTTTGCAGATGAGATTGATGAGCCGATAAATGAAGATGTAGTTGTCGAAGATGAGACGATACCAACACCATCTATCTTATTTTCCAAAGAGAGTGCTGCAAATGCCATTGGACTAGATATACAAACATACAGCGAACTTCTTGAGGATTATACACAAGAAGTTCAAGAGATCATCACTCAACTCGAACAATCCCTTGAAGCAGATGATATCCAAACTCTTCATTTAGAAGCACAAAAACTCAAAAGTATGAGTGAAAATATGCATGTAGAAGATGTCTTACAAGAGACAAACAATATCATTACATCATCAGAACAATCAGATATAAAAGATTCTGTTACTACAATTAAAGCTATTGTAGAAGAAATATCAAAATAAGGTACACAGATGCAGTTAGGATTAAAGAACAGACTTAGACTAATCTCTCTCTTCCCGATCATTGTTCTTTTTGCAATGACGAGTTACTTTGTATTTAACTCGTACCAAAACTATAAAGCAGCTCAACTATTACAGGATAAACTGACTGAAAATAGACTTCTCAATGAGTTAGCAAGCAACATCTCTCGTGAACGTGGTATGACTGTAATGTACCTTGGAAACTCATCTCCAAGTACACTTCGCTCACTTGAAAAGCAAAGAGCACTTGTAAATGAAAAAGAGCGTGTATATAACTCACACATCAAAAGTAACAGTGCACTTCATGATCATTCAAATGGAGAACAAGGGTGTAAAACTTGCAATGACCTCAAATCTATCCATAAATCGATGCTAGAGATTAAAGCTGTAAGAAAACTTGTAAATGCACACCAAACAAACTTTAAAACAGTTTACCAAGATATCTATGGAACAGCTCAACATAAAGCACTTTCGAAACTTGAAGAGATTACACATGAACAAGTTGATGCACAAATTAATCAGTTGGCATCAGAGTATATTACACTTGTGCGTGCTC
>JAMORZ010000082.1 GCA_027063295.1 Sulfurimonas sp. | reverse complement strand
CCTCTAATGTCAGTGTAGTCTCTTTTTTCCTCTATCGCGCGGGTCAGTTGCTCTAGTGCGATCTCCCCCATCCCATAGATCATAATATCTGCTTTAGAATCAAAGAGTATCGGTTTTTTGAGTTTGTTTTGCCAGTAGTCATAGTGTGTCACTCGACGAAGACTCGCCTCAATTCCACCAAGTACTATTGGTACAGTGTTTTTAAAATATCGTCTAATAAGATTGGTATAAACCAAAACTGCTCTATCTGGACGCTTGTTGTTGATACCGCCTGGAGTGTAGTCATCTGAGTTGCGAAACTTCTTTGTCGCTGTGTAGTTGCTCACCATACTATCGACACTTCCACCACTCACACCCCAGTAAAGCCTTGGCTCACCCAAACGCATGATATCATCAGGAGTTTTAATATCGGGCTGACCTATCATCCCTACTCTATACCCCATACGCTCAAGCATACGACCAACCATAGAAACACCAATAAATGGTGAGTCAATGTAAGCATCACCACTCACTAAAATCACATCACAATAATCCCACCCCCTCTCATCCATATCGGCTCTGGTAGTTGGGAGAAAATCTTTGGTGCTAAAAGTAACAGTGTTGCGTTTTGGTTGTTTTGATTTGTGTCGTCTGCTCAAACTATATCCTTTTTTTCTGTATAATGATACTTAATTATTTTACAAAAAGAGATTAGAGATGCAATACCCTTATGAAAATTTAGATACTTTTACACTTCGAGCCCTCCTTGAGAGATCTGTCAAACTTTATGAGAATAACCCTGTACTTTCAAAAGTCTCTCAAACACCACTCAGCTACAAAGATTTTCACACAAAAGTTATAGAGATGGTGGAACTCTTACAAAACAATGGTGTAACAAAGGGTGATAAGGTTATCTTACTTAGTGAAAATATGCCACATTGGGCTGTGGCATATTTTGCAGTTACTTACTTTGGTGGAGTAATCGTACCTGTATTACCAGACTTTCATGTCTCAGATGTGCATCATATCATTCGCCACTCTGAGGCAAAAGCTGCATTTGTTTCCCAAAAACATCTCCAAACCATAGAGGAGCTTAACGACTCCCCACTCTCTTTTGTTATAGAGCTTGATGAACTTAAAGTTGTAGAGGAGCTTACGAACCACAGCTACCTCTCAAAGATAAAACAATCTCTAAACGCAATGAGAAAAGAAACATTTCCTCAAGAGGATGAGATGGCTGCTTTGCTTTACACTTCAGGAACTACAGGGCATTCAAAAGGTGTGATGCTCTCACACAAAAACCTTGTCACAAATGCAATGAGTGCTTACAAAAACATCGCTATCAAACCTGATGATGTGTTTCTCTCCATCTTACCATTAGCTCACACTCTTGAGTGTACAGTAGGTCTTGTTATCCCCATTTTACATGGTGCAAGTGTTGTTTATATCGACAAAACACCAACACCTAGTGTCTTGCTTAAAGCCTTTGGTATTGTCAAACCAACGATGATGGTAAGTGTACCACTTATTATTGAGAAAATCTATAAAAACAAAGTCCTGCCAAACCTCACAGGCTCTTTTGTGATGAAGACACTCTACAACATCTCGTTTTTTCGTAAAAAACTCAACCAAATTGCAGGGAAAAAACTTATTGAGACGTTTGGTGGAAGACTACGTTTCTTTGGGATAGGTGGTGCGGCGATCTCTCCTTATGTGGAGCAGTTTTTAAAAGAAGCAAACTTTCCATACATCATAGGGTATGGGCTTACTGAAACATCTCCACTTATCGCAGGTG
>JAMORZ010000081.1 GCA_027063295.1 Sulfurimonas sp. | reverse complement strand
CATCAAGATGTTCAAGTAAAAAAAGAAAAAAAGGTGCAAATAGCACCAAGTGCTAAAAATGTAGAAAAAAAATCTGAAAATGTAGAGTATATTACACAAAATATTGATAAATATGTAAAAAATTTTCAAAATCAACAACTCACATTGGATCAATCTCGTTATGAGAAACACTACTTTAAAGTCTGGAACATCTCAAAACCATCACATACACTAAAAAATGTACAGTGGCCATTTGAAACATTTCATTACCCTAAAGGGTATGGTGCAAATCTACAGCTCTTGAAACCATCTTTTTATGAAGAGATGAAAAGAAAAGCTAACTTTGAGCAATATGGCAGTGTCAATCAAAAAGCTTTATCTCTAAAAGAGTTAAACCTTCGCTCTTTTCCAACAGACAAACCACTTTTTTATAATCCCAAGCTTGTTGGAGAGGGTTTTCCATTTGATTATATGCAAAATTCAACTCTTCATGCAAACAAACCACTGTTTGTAACTCACTACTCAAAAGATAAAGAGTGGGCTCATGTGGAGAGTAGTTTTACTTATGGATGGGTCAAAAGTGATGATATTGTGCTGCTTAAAGAAAATTACACAAAAAAATGGCAAAGAGCACAACAAGTTGTTGTTGTAAAAGAGGGTATTCCTCTTTATGGTAAGGATGGTGAATTTTTATTTTATACAAAGTTAGGGATGATGTTTGCCCTTATTGATGAAACTAAAAATGATTATACACTCTTAGCAGTAGCAAGGACAAAACTATTACAACCACATTTTGTACGTGTTAAAGTTTCAAAAGATGTCATACATAAAGGGATACTTCCACTAACTCAAAAAAATCTTGCAAATGTACTTAAAAATCTTGTTGGAAAGCCTTATGGTTGGGGTGGTCTTTATGGACAAAGAGATTGCTCTTCAACTTTGAGGGATTTTTATGCACCTTTTGGTGTTTGGTTGCCTAGAAACTCCCATCAGCAAGCACAACATGGTATAAAGATAGATATGAGTCACTTAAGTGATACGGAAAAATTAGAAACAATACAAATATTTGCAAAACCTTTTCAAACCTTACTTTACAGAAAAGGACATATTGCTCTATATGCAGGCATAGTAGATGGTAAAGTCACAATACTACAAAACTTGTGGGGAATAAAAACAAAAGAGAAACAAAAAGAGGGAAGGTATGTTATAGGAAAAACGATTTTTAGTACTCTAGAGTTTGGAAAAGAACTTACAAACTACGATAAAAACAGCTCTATGCTACACTCTTTAGAATCGATGAATACACTCTTTTAGGCTTTTATATCTAAAAGAGTACCCATCATCTCATCTTGTGTTTTGATAGCACTTACATTTGCCTCTGCTACACCACCTGAAACAATCTGATCAGGAATCTCTTTTGCCAAATCTGTTTGACTTTGAAGTGAACCATTATCATCAGCCATTCTTGTTGTAGCTGTTGGTGTTTGGGCAGTCTGATTTTCTATACGTGTATCTTGAGGGATAAATCCATCTGTATTTACATTTGCAATATTATTTGCAGTTGTATTTAAAAAAGTTTGGTTTGCTTGTAGTGAAGCTATATTGTTAGAAATATTCATCTCTTGCTCCTTATATAAGTAAATTATAACCTTAAGAAGCTAAGAGATAAATTAGAAGAGATATTTAGTGAAGATCAGCGTTAAGTTTGATCTCTCTTGTTGAACGAGAAGCTGTGATCTCACCTGTCATAGAGTTTTGTCTATAGTGGATACCATAAAGACCCGCGAGTTGTTTCCCTTTGAAGATCTCACCTTCCATTTTCATGTTTGTGTTTACTTCCATGATTTTTTTCAATTCTTCAGGGTAGATAGAGATTTTTGTTCCCTCTAAGATAGCCACACCAGCATCGATGATACACCCATCACCAAGTGGGATACCACATACAGAGTTAGCACCTAAGAGACAGTTTCTACCTACAGAGATAGGGTTTCCATCTGTTCCACTTAGAACACCTAAGATAGAAGCACCACCTCCAACATCACTACCATCACCAACGATAGCAGATGAAGAGATACGACCCTCAACCATACTTACACCTGTTGTACCAGCATTGAAGTTGATGTATGAAGCACCTGGCATTACAGTAGTACCAGCAGCAAGTTGTGCACCAAAACGCACTTTTGAAGTATCTAAGATACGAGTATTGTCAGCAGGGATAATATGTTGTAAAAAACGTGGGAATTTATCTACAAAGTCGATATGTGGGTACTCGTTTGCAAACTTGAGTTCAATCTCATACTCTCTTAGATAATCAAGCTCAATTGGTTGTCCATTTGACCATGCAACATTTGGCAATGCACCAAAAGCACCATCAAGACAGATCTCACGAAGACCAACTTTAGCAAGTGAGATAGCATAGAGCTTGAGGTAAGTTGCTTCTACACTTTTCAGTGGAGCATCATCAAAGATAAAACATACTTTAAACTCACCATCTTTAGCACCTACATTTACCATTTGGTTATAAAGTGCAGAGATAACTTGGATGTTTTTGTGTGCATCACCATGAGCTTCATCACTGTATGGAGTAAAAGCATTAAGACAGTTTTTTAAAAACTCAGCGTTTACATTACAAACTACTTCTGATTGTGTAAAATCTACTTCTACACCTTGCTCTGCAAGTGCTTTAATGAAGATCGCAGCACTTCCAAAATTCTCATCCCAGTTTACTACAGGGTAGGTTGCTTGAAGAGACTTGTCAGTGTTGAGTTGTCCAAGATCCACTCTTGCAATACCAAATGCCAAAGGGTCACGATACCCAGCTGTATTTGTTTTTATATCTTCTATAAGTGCTTTAAAAGCATCAGTTGTTTGAATAACTTCCATTGAATTCTCGCTTAATTAATTTAATGGTGCAATTATACATAAAAACAACTAATGAAAAATGATATATACTTTCATTATGAATAAATGGTTAGAACTTTTTAAGAATGATGATTATCTTGGGATAAAAAAGTATATCAAGAGTGGCGGTGATCTGCAAGAGTGTAATGATCTTGGAGAGGGTGTTCTTGCATGTGCACTTCGTGCAGGATGTGACTTTGATACTTTGATGTTGCTTGTAGAAAGTGGTGCAGATATATTTGAGTTTGATGATGAGGGTGTAAGTGTTTTTGATATAGCGATCACCTATAACAACATAAAAATGATAAACTATATGCTCCAGCAGGGTGTCGATGTAAATAAAACAAACAGAAGAAGTGGTTTTACAGCTCTCATGGCAGCTGCATGTTATGGTAGGGTTGAGATTGCAAAAATATTGTTAGAAAATGGTGCAGATCAAAATGTACGTGATTCAAAGGGGTTTAGTGCTGTTGATTTTGCAAGAAAGATGAATAAAAAGTCTGTTTTGGAATTGTTAGACTATGATGAAAATGCTCCAAAAAATACAGACTATGCAAGGTAGCTTTTCTATTCGAAAAACTTTCCTTGTTTTGAGTTGTCAAGAGGTTTGCGTTTTTCTTTGACTAGCCACTCTTGAAGGAGTGATTCTACCACTTTTGAGAGACTCATTTTGTATCTTCCTCTTGAGTATTTCATCGCATCATCCCACGTTTTTCTATCTATAAGTAGACTTCGCGTAATTTCATCTTTTGGTTTCATTGGATCCTTTCTTATTTTACGAAGCTTTAAGAAGTTGTTGAAAACTTCTGTAGCTATCTACTATTTTTTGATTTTTGATATTTTGCATATAAAACTCTATCGCTTTTTTCCCAAGACGGGGAATCTCATTTTTAACAGCCCAGCTACTTACTGTACCTTCTGGAACTTCTAGTATCTCAGCAAGCTGTTTTTGTGTGATACCTATCTCTTTGCATATCTCTTTGACAACATTTGAACGGTTTTTTCTCCCTTTTCTTGTTGCTTTTGGCTGCACTCTTGTTACTTGTTTTTGAGGAGGAGTTTCTTGTGTTATTTGTGGTTCTTCAGGAAGTTCACAATTTTTTTCGATCCACTCTAAAACATCTTTTGCTTTGAGTGTCCAGTCTCTTGAATTGAGTTTTTTTATAACATCATTTGTAAACTTTGAAACATTTTCTTCTGCAAGCTCTTTGTTTGTAAGTTGATACAACATAGAAAATGCAAGTTGCATAGAAGCTTTTCCACCATTACCCCAGTCAAATCCAACATTTGACTTTGGATATACATCAAAACGTGTTGGAAGTTCAACTTCACCATATGTTACATATCTGTTTCCAAGAAGAGTTTTATGCCCTTTAAAGACATGGTTATTCATACTAATCGCCATATTTTTTTACTCTTTTATTGTCATTTTTGAAAATAAAAAGCAAAAAAAGTACCAATTTTCAAATAAATAGGAGAAAATTCCTTGATTTTATAGTATTTTATATAAGATTTGTGATGTTTGTAACATTTGTATAAATTTATCAAACTCTTTTTGAAGAAGTTGTTTCTCTTGTGATGCAAGAGAGAGTTCAACATGGGGATTGTTATCTATAAACATCGGTAAAGAAGAGAGTTCTATCTCTTTAGGAAGTTGTTGCATCAAAGATATAAGTGTATTTTCACTTGTTTGTGCCAGCAGTGTTAAGCGGTGTTTTTTCTCTGCATTGTGATAAAAATAAGTTGCGATAACATCTTTTACCATTGGGTGTGCCATAGATGGAAACCCTGGTGTAAAAAAGTAGCGATCTTCCAAAGAGAACCCAGACATATTGTTGATAGGATTGTGTAAAAGCTTAGAACCAACAGGGATATCTGCCATAAAAATTCTATGAGGATAAGCTTCCTCTTCAAATCGCTCTATAATATCTTTTTTAAATTGTGGATGTGTTAGAGGTGGTTGATTTGTAAAAACTTCTGAAGCGACTTCACGTGTCAAATCATCAGGTGTAGAGCCTATACCACCAAATGAGAACAAAACACCTTTTGGATCATCTTTTATTAAAGTGTAGATGTTTTTCATCAAAGTTGCATCATCTTTAAGAACAAAAGAGGCAAAAAGCTCATGATCATATTTTGCAAGTTCCTCTTTGAGGAACTTAAAATGTTTATCCTCTCTTCTACCATTGAGAATCTCAGTTCCAATGATAACAGCATAAAAATGAAAGTTTTTATTCTCCAAGTTTTTCCTTTAAAACTCTCTGGAACATATCAGGATATTTTTTTTGTAGTTTTTTCAATGTCTCTACATCTTGTACCGAATCGACATAAGATTTAAAACGTTGGTATTTTGCTTCTTTTTGTTCATCTACCACTTCAGAAACATTCTCTTTTACCTTTTTAACTTCCTCTTTTGCTTTTTTCTTCGCTTCATCCATTTTTTTGGTCAGATTTTGATCTTCAGGAATTGCTTCTTTAACATCTTCAATCGTTTTTGTGATGATATTTGATGGTTTTACAATGATATTTACAACTTTTGGAGCACTTGTTTTGCCATTTGCTTTGATAACATATTCAAAACTGTCTTGTCCCACAAAATCTTTATCTGATGTGTATTTAAAGCTACCACGTTCATGAAGTGAGAGTGTTCCATGTTCAACATCACTCTCTACAACAAACTCCAAAGTTTTGTTTGCTATTGGTGTAAGAGATTCTGAAAATTTTGTTTGTGTAGTAGTTTCAAACTTTTTTGTTTTGGCATCATTGAAGATTTGAAGTTCTTGTGGAGATAAAAATTCAAGCTCAACAGTTTCTGTTGCATTTGCACTAAGATCTATCTCCCCCATATCACTTTGCCCTGCAAATTTTACAACATAGTGTGCTTCACCTTGACATTTGTTGATCGGAGTAACAATATTTGGTTTTATAATTCTTCCATCTAGAACAATATTAAGCTCTTTATCTGTAACGAAGATAACAGTAGGAAGTTGTTGATCTTCAAAATCATCTTCAATTTCAATATTTTCAAATTTATCTAGACTGAGTGTACCAGTTATTGGACATCTTTTAGGAGTTGTGATCGTATATGTATAATCCCCCTCTGGAAGATAATATTTTTTGTTGTTCTTAATCACTTTGTTATCAAGTTTTAGAGTAATCTGTTTACCTTTAATGTGAAAAACTACATACTGAGGGTGTGTCTTTTCAAGCTCTGATTGTAGAGTTGATTTTAATTGTGCTAAAGTTTGAAAATGTGTATCTGTATATATATCTGTATATATATCTGGATAGAGCGCGATAAGAGCTTTGCTAACCTTGAGTTGTTCTAAGAGATTTTGAATCTCTTTATACCGTTTTGTAGGATCTTTGTCGAGACTTGAAAATGAGAAGTGTGTCATATCAGCATACATCGATTTTGTTACATTTAAAAGCTCATCTTTTTTGATAATAGCGCATACTTCTTTTGGTTTTTTTGTATATGTAATCTGTTTTGTAAAAAGATTGATGATCATATCATCATCATTTCCACTAAAAATAGATGTGATGGAATCAAAAAAACCTTTCTCTTTTGTTTTTCCAGCATGTTTGAACATTAATGTATTGAGTGCGGTTTTTGCTTCTTTTTGGTCTTTTGCACAACTTTTCCAGATAAGTGAGTTTGCTTTTGCAAGATTCTCTGTATAGAGATCTCTAAAGAGCTTCTCTTTTTTGTTAAGAATCTCTTGCTCCTTAGAAGAATCTTCAAGAAAAACAGGCATAAGGTAACCTAATTGTGTAAGATCATTGAGCCACTTATCTAATTTTTTGACTTTTTCATTGATATCATTTGGTAGATTTTTTTTATCATAAAGCAATGCTTTTTGAAGAAGTCTTTTTGTGTTTTTCACTTGATCTTCTTTTTCAACTACAGCACAGATGAGATCATCTTTTTTAACATAGTGTATGTTGACCAAAGAGAGGTTAGTAGCTGTTTTTTGATAAGAAGTTATTTTTTCTTGAACATCTGTAGAGTCTTGAGTTTTATCTACACTTACTGTTTTATCGAAACTATCACTTACCGTTGAGCGGATATTACCACTTAACATAAACAGTGCTTCTTTTTTTGTATCTGCACACCCTTCATAGGCACTAAGTGTACCAGCAAGAAGTGTTGAAGCTGCAATTAGACTTATAAAATTCACAATAAAATCTCCAAATAAAATTGATCAATTATAGTTAAAATTAGCTGTGAAAAATATTATTTAAATTTATTTTAGAGTATAATAACAAAAAAGAAAAAGGCAAATAATGTCATATTTACAAAAACTCCAAGAATTACTTACAAAGAGTGTTATACCAGACATCGAAGAACGTTTAGATGAAATCTTTGAGGAGATCGCAGGAAACAAAGAAGCAACACAAGATGCTAAAGAGGAGATCGAGGAACTTCGTGAGTTTAAAGAGGATCTTAAAGATGTTCTTGATGATATCACAGCAGGTGATATGGATGAAGAGGAAGCTAAAGAGCTTGTTGAAGATATTTTAGAGTCTCAAAAAGGTGAAGATGAAGAGGATTTTGGTTTCGTAGAAGAGGACTAAACGCAGTTGCGTTTAGATCTTTGAGTTGATAAAACTCTCCATTTGAGTAACTATCTCTTCGATAGTTCCCTCACCACTGATCACTTTTAGAAGGTTTTTGTTTTTGTAAAAGCTACGGATTGCTTCGAGTGGCTCAGTATAAACACTCATACGGTTGTTAAATACTCTCTCATCATCATCAGCCCCACGAGCACGACCAAGAACACGCTCACGCGCAGTTTCTTCATTTACTTCTACTTCTATGATATTGGTTAGTATGATACCAGAATCACTTGCTAAAAACTCTTCAAGAGCTTCCATCTGCTCAATACTTCTAGGGTAGCCATCTAAGATAACAACATCAGTAGGTGCATTTTTAATTGCGTTTGTGATTGTTGCAATAGCGATCTCAATAGGAACAATAAGCCCTTTGGAGATAAAGCTGTCTATCTTCTTACCAAGTTCACTTCCACTTGCAACTTCTGCACGGAGCATATCACCAGTAGAATAGTGTGTAATGTTATCGTTGTTTTTTGCGATGATCTCTGCATCGGTAGTTTTACCAGAGCCAGGAGCTCCGATAATTAAAAAGAGTTTTTTCAAAACATTCCTTTTGTACTATTTGTTTTGCTCACGAAGTCTGATGTGAAGATCACGAAGCTGTTGATTATCAACTGCACTTGGTGCTTGTGTAAGTACACAAGATGCTTTTTGTGTTTTAGGAAATGCAATAACATCACGGATACTTGATTTTTTTGTAAGAAGCATAATAAGTCTATCAAAACCAAGAGCGAAACCACCATGTGGAGGTGCACCAAATTTAAGAGCGTCAAGCAAGAAGCCAAACTTCTCTTGAGCTTCTTCCTCTTCAATACCAAGAAGTTTAAATACTTCCTCTTGTACTTCCTCTTTATGGATACGGATAGATCCACCACCAAGCTCAACACCATTAAGGACGATATCATAAGCGATAGACTCTATCTCTTCTACATCCTCTTTATTTGTGTCTTTAGGCATTGTAAATGGATGGTGAAGTGCTTTTACACGACCATCTTCCACTTCAAACATTGGAAAGTCAACAACCCATACAAACTCAAATTTATCTTCATCTACAAGGTTCATCTTCTCATGCTCTGCGATGAAGTTTCTAAAACGACCCATATAATCCCATACAGTTTTCTTCTCACCAGCACCAAAGAAAACAACATCACCAACTTCAAGCTGTGTTCTCTCAATAAGAAGTGCAATATCCTCTTCACTGAAGAATTTTACAAGAGGACCTTTGAGACCATCCTCTTTCATCTGGAAGTATCCAAGTCCGTGAGCACCAAACTTACGCACATAATCTTCAAAACCTTTCATCTCACGTTTAGAGAAAACAAGGTCAGCTCCAGGAACTCTAAGTGCTTTGATACGGTTGCGTTTAGGATCTTTTGCGATATTTGTAAAGATCTCATTGTCACAACGAGAGAAGATATCAAGCACATCTGTCATTGCAAGATCGTAACGCATATCTGGCTTGTCAGAACCATAAAGCTCCATAGCATCGTTGTATGTGATACGGTTAAATGGTGGTTTAACTTCAACACCACACGCACCAAACATAGCTACAAGAAGATCCTCTGCAATTTTCATCACATCTTCTTGGTTACAAAAACTCATCTCAACATCTATCTGTGTAAACTCTGGTTGTCTATCAGCACGTAAATCTTCATCACGGAAACATTTTGCGATTTGGAAGTAACGATCAAACCCACCAACCATAAGAAGTTGTTTAAAAAGTTGTGGAGATTGTGGAAGTGCATAAAACTCACCGTTGTGTACACGTGATGGTACAAGATAATCTCTTGCACCCTCTGGAGTAGATTTAGTCAAGATTGGCGTTTCAACTTCTAAAAAACCGTTTTGATCTAAGATGTTTCTTGCTGCGATTGCCGCTTTTGAACGCATTTTAAATACATTGTAGAGATCTGGATCACGAAGCTCTAGGTAACGGTACTTAAGAGTTGTCTCTTCACCAACTTTTTTATCACCAATCACAAATGGAAGTGTTTTTGATTTGTTTTCAATCACAAGCTCATTAACTACTATCTCAATAGCTCCAGTTTTAAGGCGTGGATTTGTAAGTCCTTCACCACGAGCACGAACTTTTCCTTTTGCGATAAGTACATACTCATCACGCACACTGTTTGCTACTTCGTGAGACTCTTTAGAGTCCTCAGGGTCACAAGTAAGCTGGATAAGTCCAGTCTTGTCACGTAAATCTATAAAGATAATTCCACCATGATCACGGTAACTATTTGCCCAACCAACAAGAACAACGTCCTCGCCAACATTTGCTTCACTTAAATCTGTACAATAATGAGTTCTCAAAATCTAGAGTCCTGTTTAAAAATATTTTCGCGATTATATCTAAATAGTGTATAATATTCAAATGGATAAAAATAAAATCAAAAAAGTAGGGGTGATTCTTCGCCCATCTACTCCAGAACTTCAAGAAAGCTACTTTGAGCTTGTCAAAATTTTTAAACAACATAACATAGAGGTTGCCATAGAGAGTGTCAGTGGTGGTATGATCGGTGTTATGGGGATGGACTTTGACCTTTTATGTCAAGAGGTAGATATGCTTGTCACTCTTGGTGGTGATGGTACACTCATCTCTGCTGTGAGACGCTCTTTTAGATATGACCTTCCTATTTTTGGAGTATATGCTGGTAATCTTGGCTTTTTAGCTGATGTCAAACTCGAAGAGCTCAATGATTTTGTACAAAACATAGTAGAGGGAAACTACAGAGTTGATGAGCGCTCCATTTTAGAGTTGAAATTTACCAAAAACAACAAAGAGGTGGTACAGTATGCCTTCAATGACATAGTGCTTACTCGCCACTCAGTTTCCAATATGATACACGTAGAAACACTTGTTGATGGAAAAGCATTTAATACCTACTTTGGTGATGGGGTTATTATCTCTACACCAACAGGCTCAACTGCTTATAACCTCTCAGCTGGTGGACCGGTTATGTTTCCTTTGACAAATGTGTTTTCTCTCACGCCTATCTGTCCACACTCCCTTACACAACGCCCAGTAGTGCTTCCTGGAAAGTTTGCCATAGAGATGAAAACACCAAAAGAGAGAGCACTTCTTATCATAGATGGACAAGACAAATTAGAGCTAGAACAAAATGAAACGATAAAAATAAAACTTGCAACAAACCGTGTAAAACTTGTACATCGCGAAGAGTTTAACTACTTTGATGTACTTAAAGAGAAACTAGGGTGGGGTGAGTAAACCCTAGTCTATGTTGATGTGTGAAGCATCATTGGAGTTGCGTTTGATCATATGTTTGATCTGATCAAGTGTGTATGAGCCTTTAGAGCCACTGTTTTCATTGAGCAGATCAAAACGTATCTGGATAGTGAGTTGTCCAAGAGCTGTTGAGAGCACCTCTTGATCTTGTTTGAAGCTTCCATCTTTTGATATCTCAGAAACAACACCTAGAAATTTATTGTACTCATTGAGCACATCTGGTGATGCAAAGATTGCCAAACGGTGAGTGATAAAGTGTAGCTTTGTGATACTACTCTCATCGAAATTATTTTCCACCGACATATCTTCCATTAAGTCTAAAAGTTTTTCATACGTTTTTGTTTTAAGCTCCAAAAAGCGTATGTTTTGCTCTTTTTCTATCTCTACTTCTGTTTGCTTGTTAAGAAGCAATGAGGTTATAAACACTGTTGCTAATGTACCAAGGATGATAAGCACTATCTCTTGAGTAAAAGGTGTAGAGTCAGTCACTTTGTAAGCATAACGCAAATAGAAATAACCACTCACAACTGTGATAAGGGTAAGTAAAAGGTAGTAAAACTGTTTTGAATTGTTTTGCATAAATCTCTCTTGTTTTTTTAAACCATATTGTACACAAAAAGTTATTTATATCATCTAGTTTTAAACTCAAAACACTATAATTGCACCAATATAAATACTAGGATACAACCATGAGAATAATTCTTCTAGGAGCTCCAGGTGCTGGAAAAGGTACACAGGCTCAGTTTCTGACAAAAAAATATAACATTCCTCAAATCTCTACAGGGGATATGCTTCGTGCTGCGATCAAAGCTGGTACAGAGCTAGGAAAACAAGCAAAAGCGGCTATGGATGCAGGGCAACTTGTAACAGACGAGATCATCATCGGTCTTGTAAAAGATAGAATCGCAGAAGATGATTGTAAAAATGGTTACCTTTTAGATGGTTTTCCACGTACACTTGCTCAAGCAGATGCTGTTACAAACGCAGGGAT
>JAMORZ010000080.1 GCA_027063295.1 Sulfurimonas sp. | reverse complement strand
CTCTCATAAACTCAAGTCTATACGTTGGCATAAAGGGCGTTTGGTTTTAAAGTTTAATAAAAAGCTTCATTCTAAACAGATAAACTATTTTACACTCTACGATAAGAAAACAAAACTTTATAAGTATATTTTTGATATTCATGCTTCTATGTCAACAAAGTCACAAACACTTCAAAAAAGTGGTGTAAAATCGATCAAGATAGCTCAGTATAACTCAAATACTCTAAGGTTAGTGATAGCAAATCCTACGAAGCTTAAAGTGCGTTTTAAGTATGAACTTGCACGACTCTACATAAATATACAACCAAAAAATGTAAAAAAAGTAGCAACGAAGAAAAAAACAAAGAGTTACACACCACCACATAGAATTGACCGTGATAAAGTGATCGTAATAGATGCAGGACATGGTGGTAAAGATCCTGGAGCTGTTGGATACAGACATTATCGAGAGAAGATAGTGGTATATGATATAGCAAAAGAGTTGAGTAGAATTTTAAAATCTCGTGGATATAAAGTTTATATGACACGTAATGGTGATAAGTTTGTAAAGCTTAGTCATAGAACAAAATTTGCCAACAGAAAAAAAGCAGATATATTCATAAGTATCCATGCTAATGCAGTGGGGAAGAAACATGCTTCTCAAGCAGAGGGGATAGAGTGTTATTTTCTCTCAACAAGCCGTTCAGAGCGTGCTAAAAGAGTAGCTGCAAAAGAGAACTCGGCTGACTTGAGTGATGCGAGTTATTTTGGTAAGCAAACTTTTCTCAATACACTTAATTATCACAATATAATTGCTGCGAATAAACTTGCCATTGATCTGCAAAGAGGTGCTTTGGGTGCACTTAATAAAAAATACAAGGGTGTGAAAGATGCAGGAGTAAGAGAGGGACCTTTTTGGGTGCTTGTTGGAGCTCAGATGCCATCTGTTCTTGTTGAAGTTGGTTTTATCACACACCCAAAAGAAGCAAGACGACTTGTGAGTAAAAAGTATCAAAAAACATTGGCACAAGGGTTGGCAAATGGTGTTGAGAGATACTTTTTAAACAATCAGTAATCTATCTGCATTTTTTCTTCATCTGCATTCTATTTTACTAGAGTGCAAAATCATAATAGATTATATATATTTAAAAGAGTTTGATTAAATGGGGAAAAATATTATTGAAGGTAAAAGAGGGGAGTTCATCAAGAAGATGAACTCCCTTTTGGAGTGTTAAAGTGGATCGTTTATCGATACCGCTTTTTTCTCATGGAAGTGGAAGTGATGTTCTAAATCTGACATATAAAGTAGTACAGGTACTACAATCAAAGAAGCAACAACAGCTGCTACTGTTCCAAAGATAAGTGAAACACCAAGCCCACCAAATACAGCATCTCCAGCAAGAAGAGTTGATGCAAGCATAATCGCTACTGCTGTAAGAAAAATTGGTTTTGCACGAGTTGATGTTGCATAAGCAATAGCTTCAGCTTTGTGCATACCTTTATCTTGCATAAGTGACTTTGTGAAGTCGATAAGCAATAAAGAGTTACGTGAAGAGATACCAATAAGTGCAATAAACCCGATCAGTGAAGTTGCAGTTAAGAAGAATGTATCTGTAGTGAAAAGATCCATAATCCAGTGTCCAACAATCACCCCGATAATAGAGAGGAATGACCCAAGAAGGATAATACCACTTAAAACATAGCTTTTATAGTAGATCACCATAAGTAAAAAGATAAGGATAAGTGCAGCAATAAATGCAGCTCCAAGATCGATAAATGTATCGATTGTTACTTTCATCTCACCATCCCAAACAAG
>JAMORZ010000079.1 GCA_027063295.1 Sulfurimonas sp. | reverse complement strand
AACAGAAAAAATATTTTCAGAGCATGTAGGCCGCGAAGTTTTCGCTGGTGAAATCATCCGCTCAAATATCGATATGGTTATCGGAAACGATATTACTACTCCTATCTCTATCTCTGCGTTTAATCTTAGTGGTGCAGAGAAACTTGCTAATCCAGATGGATTCTCTATTGTTCTTGATCACTTCATCCCTGCAAAAGATATTGCATCAGCAAATCAAGCGAGAATCTCTCGTGACTTTGCAAAAAAACATAAGCTTAAAAACTTTTTTGATGAAAAAGATATGGGAATCGAGCATGCGCTTTTACCAGAAAAAGGACTTGTCGTTCCAGGTGATGTTATCATTGGTGCAGACTCTCATACTTGTACACATGGTGCTTTAGGAGCATTCTCAACAGGAATGGGTTCAACAGACCTCGCATTTGCTATGATAAGTGGAGGAAACTGGTTTAAAGTTCCTGAATCTATAAAAGTAGTGCTTTCTGGAAAACCGGGTCTTCATACAACAGGTAAAGATATTATCTTAGAGATCATTCGTATGATTGGTGTTGATGGTGCACTTTACAGAACTTTAGAGTTTGTTGGTTCTACTATTGAACACTTAACTATGGATGATAGATTCTCTATGTGTAACATGGCGATCGAAGCAGGTGCTAAGTCTGGAATCGTTGCTGTTGATGATATCACAAGAGAATTTTTAGCAGATAAAAATTTAGCACGTGAGCCAAGAGAGCACTACTCTGATGCTGATGCTGTTTACTCTCAAGTACTTGAGATAGATGTTGCTAATCTTGATCCTGTTATTGCCTATCCATTCTTACCATCAAACGGTCACTCTATTGTACAAGCAGTGGCAGATAAGATAAAAGTTGATCAAGCTTTCATCGGCTCTTGTACAAATGGTCGTTTAGCTGACTTAAAAGTTGCAGCTGAGATACTTAAGGGTAAAAAAGTTCATGAAGATGTTCGTCTTATCGTAACTCCAGGAACACAAAAGATTTTACGTGAAGCAAACCATTTAGGATACATTGATATTATCGTTGATGCTGGAGGTGTCGTTTCAAACCCTACTTGCGGTGCTTGTCTTGGTGGATACATGGGGATTTTAGGTGATAATGAAGTTGCTATATCTACAACAAACAGAAACTTTGTTGGTCGTATGGGGTCTCGTTCTTCGAAGGTTTACTTAGCCAATTCAGCGGTTGCAGCAATATCTGCTATCACAGGCTATATTTCAGACCCGAGATAAACATCACCAAATCCTCACTCCCTTTATGGTAAAATTTTAATTAATAAAACCAAAGGTACACAATGAAAAAACTCTTTCTTATTCCAGCTCTTTTAGCTGGAAGTTTAGCACTCGCACAACAAAAATATGAAATTTCACCAATGATTGGATATAACATTGCTGAGGGAAACTTAGGAATCAAAGATGATGGTTACTTTACTGGTGGCATCGAACTGCAACTCAATACACCAGACTCAAAAATTAGTCCAGAATTTTCAATTCTTTACTCTCCAGGAGTTGATTATAAAAGCACTGGAGATACAAGTATAACAAGAGTTATGATTGATGGTGTTTATACTTTGGATGCTTTAAATAGTATTACCCCTTTTGTTAAAGCAGGTCTTGGTGCAGAAGCTATAGGAAGCCAAATCGCAAGTACAGAAAATGGATTATTCTTAGATGCTGGAGCAGGAGTAAAGGTAAACTTGAGCGAAAATTTAGCATTCAAATTTGAAACTATATATATGGCGAAACTAGATACTGATAACAGTGGTTTTGCGGATAGTAATCTCTTAGTAATGGCAGGTTTAACTTTTTCGTTTGGAGGAGAAACACT
>JAMORZ010000078.1 GCA_027063295.1 Sulfurimonas sp. | reverse complement strand
ACTGAAAGAGAGACTTTTAAACCCTATCATGGATAGTGATGAACTACAACGGCGTTATGGACTTATCGAGAAAGTTTCATCTCATGTGCGTCATCTTGATGAGACGATGCGTGGTATTTATGATCTTGAACGCCTTGCTCGTAGACTTAATCTCTCTCGACTTCATCCTTTTGAGATGAACCATATTTTTGATTCTATGAGTGCTGTTAAAGAGTTGATGCAATATGTTAAAAAACATAAAATTCAAAAAACACCTTTTCATGAGAGTGAACTTGATGAGTTTTTAAGAGATATCACAAAGACAATTGATCTTGATATCTCTAGACGTTTTACAAATGCAACAGTAGATGAAAACTTTTTGATGCAGGGTGTAGATGAGAGTATAGATACTCTTGTAAAAGAGAACTCTGTGATGCTTCTTGCGTTTGAAGATATTATGAAAAAGATAGAATCTCTTTTGGTCAAATGTGGTGCTTCATCTTCTAGTCGAGTTGTGACATTGGGAGTGCTGGAAAAAGATGGTTATTATATATCTCTTTCTAAAAATCGTTTTTCACTTATAGAAACAGAGTTTAAAAAAGATGAGGAGTTTTCCCTTTTTAATGTCAAAAAGCTCACAAATAATGTCAAAATAACCTCTACATTCACTGATGAACTCTCTGATAAGATCATGAAAAACCGTCGTAAGATTATCACACTTGTAAAAGAGAAATATGCACAACTTCAAGGGGTTTTTGAGAGACGTTATGCACTCTTATTTGAACGGGTGATCGCCTATGTGGCTGATCTTGATGTTGGGGTGAGTTCCTCAAAGGTAGCACAGCTTTATAAACACTCACGACCGATGATAGTTGATGTAAAAAATGATGAGAATTTTATGCAGATTATGCAGCTTCGTCACCCTCTCATCGAGATGCAAGAGCGAGGTGGCATCTATGTACCAAACGACATAGTGATGGGAAACAGAGAGTACATGGATCTGCCCCATCCAAAGACGGTGATGCTTGATGTGAGTGTACATGATGGGCACGACATCAACGGTGTGCTTTTGTATGGGATCAACTCAAGTGGTAAATCATCTTTGATGAAGAGTATAGGGATCGCAACACTTATGGCTCAGTCTGGCTTTTTTGTCTCTGCATCAGTGATGAAGTTTAGTATATTTGACTCACTTTTTACCCGTATTGTCTCAAAAGATAATCTTGCAAAAGGGCTTTCAACATTTGCAGTGGAGATGCTGGAGATGAAAAATATCTTCAACCGCTCTACAGTTCGCTCTCTTGTTCTTGGAGATGAGATAAGTCATGGAACAGAAACTCTTTCAGGAGTTGCGATTGTGGCAAGTGCTATTAAAAAACTTGCACAAACGAGGTGTTTGTTTCTCTTTGCTACACACCTGCATCAGCTCTCAACGATGCAAGAGATCACCTCACTTGATAATGTTGTTGATCTGCATTTGAGTGTGGAGTATGATGAGGAATCTGATAAGCTTGTTTTTAACAGAGTTTTACAACCTGGAAGTGGTAGCAGCATCTATGGTTTGGAGTTTGCAAAATCACTCCATATGGATAGCGAGTTCTTAGAAACAGCAAATGCCATTAGAAAGCGATTGGCGAACGATTTTGATGAGCTTGAATTGTTAGTAAAAAAGAAAAAGAGTAAGTATAACAAAGAACTCTACGTGACCAAGTGTGTGATTTGTGGAGCTGTTGCTGAAGATGTACACCATATATCACAAAGAAGTTTGGCAGATGAAGCAGGGTTTATTGGGCATTTTCATAAAGACAACAAGCACAACCTTGTACCACTCTGTAAAGAGCATCACAAACAGATACACGATGGAAAACTTCATGTAAATGGGTTTGTTATGACAAGTAAGGG
>JAMORZ010000077.1 GCA_027063295.1 Sulfurimonas sp. | reverse complement strand
TTATGAAAACTGGAAAGCATCCGACTGGCCAAGAACTTACCAAAACCCAACATATAAAAATATGTTTGCTGCTGGTATTGCGTTTGCACCGCCACATATCATCTCTAAACCAATGAGCTCTCCAAACGGAACTCCGATCAACCCAACTCCACCAAGAACGGGTATGCCTTCTGGTATCATCGGTAAAGCTGTTGCTCACTCTGTTTGTGATCTTATGACTAAAGGTGAAAATGCTCATTTACATGAAGCTTCTATGGCTGAGATGGGTGCTGCATGTGTTGCTTCTGCTGGTAAAGGTGTGTTTAGTGGTACTGCTGCTGCTATGACTGTTTACCCTGTTGTTCCTGATTTTGAAAAATACCCAGGTACTGGTCGTGATACAGATTATACATTTGGTGAGATTGGTCTTGCTGGTCACTGGATTAAACATATCCTTCACTATCTGTTTATCTACAAAGCTAAACTTAATCCGGGCTGGACTCTCATCCCTGAGTAGACAACAATAAGAATAAAAGAAAAGGAAAACTCGATGAAAAAAGAAGAATTAAACTTTGAAAAGACTGAACAGTTCACACTGACAATGATCCCTGGAGCATTCGCAAGAAAGTTAAGAACTTGTGTAATCTTTCAATTTATCAGATTTGTTGTTATCAACATCAAAATGATTATTGTAGTACAAAAAAGTCACTAAATTTACGTCCTCGTATTGTTCTCTGCATTTTGCAGAGAACAAATTTTCCCTCTTAAGGTTTTTTCATGATAAAAAATATAATCACTTACCCAACACCATTGAGTGTTAAATATGCTACAGATGTTAGAAGTTTTAATGAAGAATTGTTTTCTTTGATAGATGATCTCAAAGATACTATGAAAGAAAATAAACTCAAAGGACTAGCAGCTTTTCAGATAGGTAGTTTTTATAATGTTGCTGTTGTGCAAAAAGATGATGGAGAGCTTTTAGAGCTCATAAATCCTAGATTGATAACACATAGTGGCTCTGTCATAACTCAAGAGAGTACAGCTTACTACCCTGGAAAAAGTGCAAAAATCAAACGTTATGAAAACATAAGTATCGTTTATCAGGATAGAGATGGAAAAGATTGTTCATTACAAGCAAGTGGTGAGTTGGCGATCATTATCCAAAGAAAGATGGACTATATCTTTGGTGCAACTTTTATTCAGAGAATGGATAAGGAACAAAAAGAGAGTTTTGAAAGTTCTCTTGCTTATGGTGGAGATATTGGTGAAGCTGATTATTGTCCAACAGAGTTTAAGAGAGACAAGATCATAAAAGGTATAAATATTGTTCTTCTCCTTATGCTGGTAAATCTTATCACTTCTTTTTTTGTTGAGCTTGAATCTTTGTGGAGTTATCAACTTTATGGATCATATAGTGCAATGTTTTTGACAGTAGTTTATTTTTTCTATGCACAGTATGAAGGTAAAGAGTATACCTCATGTACCTCATGTCAACTTGGTAACATCATAGGTACAGCTCTTTTTATGTTAGTAAAACTTGGTGTTATCATGGGGGTTTCATATTATTTTATGGCAAATTGACATAAAATATTTTTTTGTACAACTTAGAGTGTATAATAGCGACAGTTTTTAAAAAAGGATCGCTATTATGGCAAAAAAGAAGATACTTTTTGAGTGCCAACATTGTGGTTTGACAACACCAAAATGGATGGGAAGATGTACAAACTGTGGAGCTTGGGATAGCTTTATAGAACTTAATGAACACCAACAAGAGGTTGTAAAACAGACCAAATCAACTACATCTTCATCTGCAAAGGCAGTGAGTATAAATGATGTTATTGAGGAGGAAGTGTTTCGTTTTAGTTCCCTTGATAGTGAGCTTGATACGGTTTTGGGTGGTGGTATTGTTCCTGGATCACTTACACTC
>JAMORZ010000076.1 GCA_027063295.1 Sulfurimonas sp. | reverse complement strand
CTTGCACTTCAAAGTGTAGATGCAGAGGACTGGTTTGTAGTAAGTGGTGTAGTTGAGGGTGAAGCACAAGGTGAGGTGCTTGGAAGTTTTGAAGTAGATGGTGATAAGTTTGTTGTTGCCAAAGCAACTGCTCACAAATGTCCACGTTGTTGGAAATACCAATCTCAAAGCGAAGATGCAACTTGTAGCAGATGTAGTGAGGTAGTTGGTGCCTAATTTTTCTGAGCCTGTGACATTTGAGGTGATTTCAATCACTTTTGGTGTCATCTTAGCCATTATAACTTTTGGCATTTTGGCAGTAAAAAAATTTAAATAATAATTAATAAGGAAAACAGATGAAATTGACAAAACTAATTACTATAACACTTGGAACAGCTCTTCTTTTAGCAATAACAAGCGGTTGTTCTTCACTAAGAAACCTGGCAATTGAAGACAGCATTAAAAATACGAAAGATGCAAATGACACACAGAAAGTGAAAAAGTTTGAGAAAATATTTGCGCAAGTTCTTGATGATATTGAAAATAAAAAAGATTATCAAAAACTTCCTACAGGCGATACTGATAAAACAAGATGGCTTATTAAAGAGTCGTTTAAACTTTGGGATAAACAAATTACAAAAGATGAATATATCACTGCTAGTGTTGAAAAATATAATGGATATAAAGAAACACTTAGTTATCTAGCAGATGAGTTTAGCAAATAAAACCAAATAAAGGAAGTTTAGTGATCACATTAAAAGAGGCTCTTAGTTTAAGTCAAGATGAGCTAAAAACATTAAAAGATGAACTCAAAGCTAAAATAGAAGCAAACCCAGACCTCAATGCTTATATAGATGTAAACAATGTTGGCGAGGGTGTGCCTATTGCTATTAAAGACAATATTCAGGTCAGAGAGTGGTCTGTAACTTCAGGTTCTAAGATACTTCAAGGCTATATCGCTCCTTACAATGCAACTGTTATTGAGAAGATGCTTGAAGCAAACCTCAGCCCTTTTGGTCGTGTAAATATGGATGAGTTTGCGATGGGGAGTACAACTGAGTCTAGCTGTTATGGAAAAACGCAAAATCCACATGATGCTTCACGTGTTCCTGGTGGAAGTAGTGGTGGAAGTGCTGCTGCTGTTGGTGCTGGTCTTGCTGTTGCTGCTCTTGGAAGTGATACTGGTGGATCTATTCGCCAACCTGCTGCATTTTGTGGTGTTGTAGGGATGAAACCAACCTATGGTCGTGTAAGTCGTTATGGTCTTGGAGCATATGCTTCTAGTCTTGATCAGATTGGTCCTATCACACAAAATGTTGAAGATGCAGCGATTTTGTATGATATCATCAGTGGAAGCGATGAAAAAGACTCTACAAATGCTGCCAAAGATGACAAAGTAACACCAAATCTCAACCCTGAGAGAAAACTCACAATCGCAACACTTCCAAAATATGTACAAAATGCGAGTCAAGACGTTAAAGATGCCTATGCAAAAGCAATAGATGCACTCAAGGCTCACGGACATACTATAGTTGAGCGTGAGATGATGGATGCAAAGTTTGATATCTCAGCATACTATATCACAGCAACTGCAGAAGCGACAACAAACCTTGCTCGTTATGATGGTATAAGATATGGAAACCGTGTTGAGGGGAAAAATCTTGAAGAGACTTTTATCAATACAAGAAGTGAAGGTTTTGGCGATGAAGTGAAACGCCGCATCTTGCTTGGTAACTTTGTTCTCTCTAGTGGTTACTATGAAGCATACTATGTAAAAGCACAAAAAACTCGCCACATCATCAAAGATGAATATGCAAAGATTTTTGAAGATGTGGACTTGATCCTCTCCCCTGTTGCACCAACAGTTGCACCAAAGTTTGGTGAACTTGCAAACCCTATGGATATGTACCTCAGTGATATCTATACTATTTCTGTAAACCTTGCAGGTCTTCCTGCTCTTTCTC
>JAMORZ010000075.1 GCA_027063295.1 Sulfurimonas sp. | reverse complement strand
AAAAAAGGCAAAAAAAAAGCTCTACCTCAAAAAAAGGCAGAGCTTTACAGTGCCACAAGAGGAGCTACCTCTTAAGGACTTGCGAAATGTTCGTTAAAATTATAGCATTTTAATAAATACTAGTCAATCTTCTCAGCTTTTTTAACATCATAAAGAATGTCATCCATTGGGTGACGATACATTGGCATTGCAAGACGTTTTTCATCAAGTACATGACCGATGAAACCAATTGAACGACCTACGATGAAGAATGCATTCAGTGTACCAGACTCGATAAACTCATTGATCTCTTCTTCAGAGTATCCAAGTGCTCTCCACATATCAACCATCAAGATACCGATAGTACCATCAACGTTAAGAATAAGGTTCTCTTTCTTAGAAGTTGTTAATGCTTCAACAGTTCTTGCATAGTCAAGAAGTGGAGTAGCTGGGAAGTGCTCAGCTGCATAATTCATAAGACCAGTTACACGTAAATCTGGGTTTTTAAGTGACTTGATACGGTGACCGATACCTGGAATTGGCACTCCCTCACCTTTCATGTACGATAAGAACTCTTTTGGAGAGAGATTGTTATCATCAGCATATTTGAAGTATTTTGCTGCACCATCAATAGCTCCACCAAAACGTGGACCAATAGTTAAAAGACCAGTTACAAGTGACTCAACAACAGATTTTCCAGCACGAGCAGTTACTTTTGCATTGTGCGCACCTGAAACTGCCGGACCATGATCTGCAACAGTTTTAATTACAGTCTCAATGAAGTCTGTAGCCCATTTTGGATACTGTTTTTTGAACCATAGAAGTGAAATAACATCACCGATACCTTTGCCAGTATCTGGAGTAGCAACAGAAGAGATTGGGAAACCAGCATATGTTGCCTCTTCACCACGGTCATCAGAAATAGTACATATGAACTGTTTAGGACGACGTACTTTTGGTACGATGTTGATTTCAGGCTCTTCGATCTCACCGATAACACCTTCAGCTTTCAATCCTTCATAAACCTCTTTGATTTTTGCAGGAAGATCATTGAATGTTGCAGGTACATGAATACCAGCTTCAGCCATAGCTCTGTTTTTCGCCTCAGCAGTCTCTCTGTCACCATTTGCAGATGCACCTGCGTGACCAAACTGCACACCAGAGTCATAGTACTTAGCGATCGTACCGATACACCATGCGATGATTGGTTTTGTGATCTTACCAGATTTAACTGCTTCGATAACTTTGTACTCTTCAGTACCACCAACTTCACCAAGAAGGATCATATATTTAACATCTGGGTTCTCTTGCATACGAAGTAAGTTGTCAATGAAAACTGAACCAACAAATCTATCTCCACCAATTGCAACACCCTCTGCAATACCATCAGCATTGATAGCGATGATGTTTGAAAGCTCATTAAATAGACCTCCCGAACGCGTTACAAGTCCACAAGAACCTGCACGGTGCAGTTTAGAGTTGATGATATTCTCAATAGTACCACCGATGTTTGCAATTTTAAATGCACCCGGAGCGATAGCACCAACAGTTGCTGGCCCAATTACTGTTACATTTAATTCACGAGCATAAGCATTCATACCACGAGCAAGACGCTCAGGAATACCCTCAGCAGTAATCATAATAGTCTTGAAACCACCAAGATTTAAAGCTTCCATAGTTACATCATAAGCAGTTCTGAATGATGCAAAGTTTAAAAGTACATCAGCTTGTGGCTGCGCAGCTTTTGCTTCTGCAGTACTTTTGTACAGTGGGATCATAATCTCATCCGCACCCCAAAAGAATTTCTCAAACTTGTTTCCACTTGTAGGTGCTACGATAGCTGCAACAGATGGTGTCTCTCTTTTAATTGTGTAGTCATAGTCAAGCATTCTTTGGATAGCTGTCTTGTTGTTGTTCCAAAAAATCGCTTGTGTGTCTCTAGTAAATAATTTTCCCATCTCTTCTCCTTACTTC
>JAMORZ010000074.1 GCA_027063295.1 Sulfurimonas sp. | reverse complement strand
CTGTGCAAAAGTGGAAGAGGAGCTTATAGGGCTTGAAGATGATGAAGCTCGTGAGTTTTTAGATGAACTTGGGGTTGAGGAATCTGGACTTGAACAAATCATCCACAAAGGCTTTGATAAACTAGGTCTTATGAGCTACTTTACAGCAGGTGTTAAAGAGGTTCGTGCTTGGACTATCAAACAAAACTCAACAGCGCCACGTGCAGCTGCTGCAATCCATAATGACTTTGAAAAAGGTTTTATCCGTGCAGAGGTTATCAGCTATGAAGACTTCATAGAGTACGGAGGGGAAGCAAAAGCAAAAGAAGCAGGAAAAATGCGTCTTGAAGGTAAAGAGTATATTGTTCAAGATGGTGACATTATGCACTTTAGATTTAATGTATAAGGGCTAGGATATGATGCAACTCAAATATGTAGGACCAAAACCGCTTATCTCCCATACAGGGATCGACTTTGATAACAACAAAGATGATAAATATGCTTATCTTAACATTGCTGTACAACTTTTAAAAGCACTAGATCATGACTATTTTGAAGAGAAAACATACACATACAATGCTGATACAAAAAGACTAAGTGAAACCGAGCTTTTGAGCGAGCTACAAAACTACTGTGATGATCTTGATAAAATTATGGAGGAGACTGCATCACATGAGGAGCAAGAAGTGCTCCACCAACTTCACCGTGCAGATGAGAACGAAACACTCTCTTCAGAAGATAAAGAGGTACTTAAAAACAACATCAATCTAATGAAAAACTATCTTATCCAAAGAGAAGTTAATCGTGCTGTTTATTATTGTATTGTTGGTAAGATTGCAGAAGTTGTAAAGAAAGATCATATTGACTATATCGTTGTTCCTATGTTTCAGAAATTTGCTCATGTTCTTCACTCTGTACAAGGTGTACTCAGAGAACAAAAATTCCCAATTGATATGAAACTCGACATCTATGAAGAAGATGGAAAACTATTTGCAAAACTTCAAACTATCAATATTTTAGATGAAGTCTAACTCTTATCACAAGATAGATTTTTTTACCTTTTGTTTTTTAAAATAAAGCTCTCTCCTTGAGAGAGTGCTTTAAATAAAAATTATTTGAGCTTTCCATTTCCATAATGCTTAAAGAGATACTCAGTACAAATCTCAGCATCTTTTTTCTCGATCGGAGCTTTGAAGTGAGTGATCATTTTATCTACTTTCTTCTTCCAAAAAAGTTTTGATTGTGGACCTTGATTTATGATATAACCAAAAGAGTGACACATTAGACAGTTTGCTTGTACAGTTTCAAAACCTTTTCCCATTTTGATCTCATAAGGGATGTAAGGAACTTCAACATCTCCTTTTACTTGTGCAAACAGCGAACCAACAGATAAAACAGCTAACAATAATACTTTTTTCATTTTACTTCCTTATACCACTTCAATCTCTACAACATCGATACCGTTGTATTTATACCCACCGTGATTCCACTTGATATCTTTTGCAAGTGGTTGCTCTTCACCAATGTAGTTGATAGCTTTTGCCATAATCTTGATCTTACCATACTCAGTAGGTCTATAAGCATATCTAAATGCAGTATAAGCATAACGGCTAGCACCTTTTTTGAGGATTGCATCATCCCATGTTTTTCCACCATCTGTAGAGATTTTTACAGACTTGATACCATGCCCATCATCAAATGCAACACCACGAACAACAACATGAGAGTTGTGGTACACTTTTGTTCCATTTTCAGGGTACCCTATAACAGATTTTACATTCATATTTGTTATCGGCTTAGTAGGCTTAAACTTGTTATCTGGTTCTTCACACTCACATGCATTATCAGGAACACGATATGCAACATCCATAAAGAAAAGTGACTTATACTTGTTTGTAACTGTAATGTTACTTAACATTTTTACCCAACTATCAGAGTAGTAACCAGGGATCACCAAACGTAGTGGATAACCATTGAGGTATGGAAGGTCTTCACCATT
>JAMORZ010000073.1 GCA_027063295.1 Sulfurimonas sp. | reverse complement strand
TATATTTTACACAGCTTCACTACTGCTTCTTAGTGGTTGTGTTAGTTCAACACCAAAACCAAGTGATGAGGTAAAAACAGATGCAACTTTACCAGCACCAAAGTTGACAAAAAATGGTGTGATTGTAGATATGAATATGGTTGCTTTTGAGTGGGAAAGTCTCAAAGAAGATCCAAAAATAGAGGGTGTCTATATCTATAAAAATCTTTACAATGAAAGTAATAACAGTAAAAATGTTCCATATTATACGACAATAACGAATCGTTTTTCAACACACTATGTTGACACAAATATACAACCTGATACAAGATATATATATAAGTTCCAAACATATACAAAAGAGAGTGTATCAAAGCTTTCTCAACCAGTTAAATTAAACTCATTGCCTGTGTTGAGTTCTGTGACATGGATATATAGTGTAACAGGGATGCCTCGTGTAGCAAAAATCATTTGGCGTCCACACACTGATAAGCGTGTAAAACGTTATATTATCGAGAGAAAAACACTTGAGAGATCAGAGTGGGAAGAGATAGATAGTATTACTGGCAGATTAAATGCAGAGTATATCGATACAGAGTTAGAAGATAATCATGTTTATAAGTATAGAATTAGAGTTGAGACTTATGATGGGATAGTCTCTACACCAAGTGAGATCGTAACTGTTGTAACAAAAGCCCTGCCAAATGGTGTTAAAAATATTACTGCGACAAAAGATCTACCAAGAGAGATTAAAATTCAGTGGCAAAAAACAACACAAAAAGATTTTAAACAGTATTATCTTTACAGATCTGAGAGTGTAGATGGAAGTTATACTTTAATTGCAATGCTTTACAATCCTGTATTTGTAGATAAGATAGATGAAGATGGAAAAAGTTATTTTTATCGTGTAAGTGTTGTTGATCAAGATGGTTTAGAATCGCCTCATGATAAAGTTAGTGTTCACGGAATGACACTTCCTAAACCAGATAAAGTTAGTTTACTTAAAGCAAAACTCAATGGTTCACAAGTGGAACTTGAATGGTCAGCAAAAGATTCACGAATCAAAAGTTTTACTATTGTAAAAACATCTAAAGAGGGGTGGTTTGATGCAAAAGAACAAACTATTAAAGATGTTAAAACATCATCTTATATAGATAAAAACATCAAACCTGGAACAAAATATATCTACAAAGTATATGGAGTAGATGAAAATAAACTGCTTTCTGAACCAAGTTTAGAAGTAGAGATACAAACACCAGTCGCACCAAAGCCTTTGGAAGTACAAGAGGAAGTTGTTGTTAATAAAAAACAACAAGTACTTCAGCCTGTAGTTGAAGAGGTTGAGGAGCAAGTAACTCCAATTAATGATCTTGATACAAATGGACTCTAATGCCACATTTACATATTGAAAAATTTAAAGAGATTGAATTTCCAGCACACCACAATGGTGTAGATTTTCATTTTATTGCTCAAAATGCAAACCATGAGGATGAAAAACTTATAGGTGTTGAATATGAAGGTGATCAGTTCTTTTTACTTGTTAAAGAGGAGAAAAATAGATCTCTTCTTAAAACAGATAAACTGACAAGACCAGCTTCTATTTATAATGTACATCGAGCATTAAATGCGTATGCAAAACTTGCAGAACTTAATGTGATAGCTTCTAATGTACCAGAGAGTGAGAAGAATGTACATCTTCAAGAGGTTAATGCTTTAAAAAAGATAGAGTATTTTGCTAAAAGTTTTCCAACAGACAAAGAGGTGCGTATAGAAGTTGGTTTTGGTTCAGGTCGTCATCTGCTGCATCAAGCTGCACAAAATCCAGAGATATTATTTATCGGTATTGAGATTCACCGTCCATCGATAGAACAAGTATTAAAGCAGATCAGTATTCAAAAGCTTGATAATCTTTTGGTGCTTGATTATGATGCAAGACTTTTTATGGAGCTTGTACCATCAAATATAGTAGGGAAGATCTATGTTCACTTTCCTGTACCATGGGATAAAAAACCACATAGAAGGGTGATAAGTACTACTTTTATAGAAGAAGCAAGACGTATCTTAAAAGTGGGTGGAACACTTGAACTTAGAACAGATAGTGAAAACTACTATGCTTACTCTTATGAAACATTTATTGCGTTTAACAAAACGGTACTTCATATAAATAAGAACAAAGATATCGCAGTTACTTCAAAGTATGAAGAGCGCTGGAAAAAGATGGAAAAAAACATCTATGATGTAACGATGATAAACGAAGAGGAGTCATCACCACTTGTTATTGAGGGTGATTTTTATTTTGACAAGATAGAAAGCTCTTTAGATAGTCTTTTAGCTCTTCATGGTTCAACACACCGTTTTGAAGGTGGCTTTATCCATTTTGAAAGAGTTTACAAGATAGAAAATGGAGTGATGTTGCGTATCTCAATGGGAAGTTTTGACAGACCTGAGCATCTTTATGTTATTATCGATAACAATGAAGCAAGGTATTACCCTACATTACCGTTAAAATCACGAAGTAATCTTAAAGCACATAGTGTTTTAAAAGAGGTCTTACATGGATAAAGTGATTGTTGCAGAGAACCTTTCATTGGCTTATTCAAGTGATGAGACCATTATAAAAAAGGTAAATTTCTCTATCAATTCTGGAGAATTTGTTTTTGTAACAGGAGCAAGTGGTAGTGGAAAATCAACCCTGCTCAAATCACTCTATGGAGCATTAAAACCAAAAGAGGGTTCGCTGGTTGTTGGTGGTGTTGAACTTAAAGGTGTTTCAAGTAAAAAACTGAATTTCTTACGAAAACATATAGGAATAGTTTTTCAAGACTACAAACTTGTAAAAGAGTGGACAATTGAGAAAAATATTATGTTACCACTTATCATCAGTGGCTATGATAAAACAGTTACACAAAATCAGGTTGACTCACTTTTAAAACATGTTCGTCTTAAGCATCAGGCGGGAAAATATCCACTAGAACTCTCTGGGGGTGAACAGCAACGTGTTGCAATGGCAAGAGCATTAGCACATAATCCTATCTTGATTTTAGCTGATGAGCCAACAGGAAACCTTGATGAGTACTCTTCACAACTCATCTGGAACTTGCTAGAGGGTGCAAATCAGCAACTCAAAACAACGGTGATTGTAGTAACACACCATATCCCTGAAACGATGACGATCGATTATAAACATTTTCATATCGAGTATGGAGAGATACATGCAGTCAATTAAAAATCATCTCTCCCTTGTTGTAGCACTTTTGAGTATTTTATTCTCTATTCAGATCTTTACTATTGTTGATCGCTCTATTGAGGCATATAAAGAAAAACTTGCGATGAACTACTCTATGGTTGTTGTATCTCAAAAAAATCTCAAAACAAAAGAGTTACGCAAGCAACATAAACTTATCTCCTATCTTGAAAAACTAAGTCCAGATAGTATTATTAAAAAGCTAGATACAGGTATGAGTGCAAAAAATATTGACTTTTTAAAGTTGACTTTGCCTAAATTCTATAAGATAAAACTTACTCATTTTCCAACACCAAGTGAACTAGAAAAGTTGAAAAAAAGCATCTTACAGATAAAAGGTGTTAAAAAGATAGAATCATTTGAGACAACACATAACACAACATATAAGCTTCTTTTACTCTTTAAAACGGTGATCAGCACCTTTTCGTTTGCGATGATTGTAGTTACTGTACTTCTTATCTTTAAAGAGTTACGCATCTGGCAGTTTAAACATAATGAGCGTATGAATATTATGGGGCTTTTTGGAGCACCAGTTTGGTTACGCTCAGCTGTTTTATTTCGTCTTTCTATTGTAGATGCTTTTATTGCAAGTATTTTAGGGTTTGTGATGTTTAGTATTATCTCATCAAACAAGTGGGTGTTGGATCAGTTTAAGACGATAGGGATTGAAGTTGTTATTTTTGACCCGATTTTTGATTTTCTCTTTTTGTTGGTGATTGCTGTAATAGTATCGATTCTCTTGGCAACTTTTATTGTTTTGGGGCATAAAGAAGAGGTATGAGTCGTTTTGTTTTCGTGATGCTTTTTGGCATTTTTTCCTCTTTTCTTGTTGCAAAAGAAAATATTGATGCAAAGATCCATAAAACAAGCACAAAACTACATAGTTTTAGTAAAAACTATACACGTATCAACAAAAAAATGGCACAAACTGCCAAAGCTATTTTAAAACAAAAAAAAGAACTAGAGATTCAAAATAGGTATCTTAAAAAACTTCAGCAAGAACTACAAGAAAAAGAGAGTAGCTACAAAGCAAATACTCTGCAACTCAAACAACTTAAAAAAACACAACAAAAACTCAAAGCTGAACAAGAGAAGATAGAACAGAAATTGGTAAGCTTGATTGCGAAGAGTGTTTCTCTCTCTATTGTACTAGAAGAGACTCAGGCATTAAATGCTGATGCTTTGATGGAAGAAGAAGTGCTTCATCAACTTTTAGAAAAGTCTCGTAGAGATGTGAAAAAACTCAACAAAAAATATTTTTCAAATGCAAAAGATATAGATACTCTCAACCAACAAGCAAGTGCTCTTGAAGTTGCCATCAGTGTTATAGATAAAAAAAGAAAAGAGCTTTTAAAAACACAAAAAGCAAACAAAAAAGCACTCAAAGAGCTTCAGGTTGCAAAAGCTTCATATAAAAAAGAGCTCAAAAAACTACTAAAAAAACAAGATGCTCTAAAAAGAACACTCGCAAAACTAAATATTATTAAAATTGATGCTATAAAAAAAGCAAAACAGGAAAAAGCAAGAAAAGAAGCATTTGCTCGTAAAAAGATTAAGCTCAATGAAAATCTTCCAAAAGTAAAAAAACATGGAAGTTCATACCAAAGTATTAAAACAAAAAAATATAGAGGACCAAAAACAATAGCTCCACTTAAACACTATATAATCACTAAAAAATATGGAACATATACAGATCCTATCTATGGTATAAAGATTTTCAATGAGTCTATTTCACTTAAACCGAAAAAACGCAATGCTAAAGTAAGGACAGTTTTTAATGGAAAAGTTATCTATGCAGATAAAACAGCTGTACTTGATAATATTGTGATTGTTGAGCACAAAAATGGACTGCATACTATCTATGCAAACCTTTCAAAAATTGCACCTAACATAAAAAAAGGTAGAAAAATCAAAAAAGGGTATGCTATAGGGCGTGTTGATGAGGAGCTTATTTTTGAGGTGACACAAAAGTCATACCATATTAATCCGATCAGACTTTTTAAATAGTCTTTAGTATCTTTTGGATATAATTGCAAAAAAAATTAGAGATGAGTATATGAACTTTATTCAAACACGTGGTATAGACCCAAACAAACCTGCAACTGTGACATTTTCAGAGGCTATTTTAAGCCCTATCGCTTCTTTTGGTGGGCTTTATGTTCCCAAAACTCTTCCAAATCTTGGTGAGGAGTTTTTAAACAAACACAAAAACTCAAGCTATAAAGAGCTTGCAAAAGATATGTTGGATCGCTTTGAGATTGATATTGACTCAGATGTGATCGATGAGGCTCTTGCACTTTATGATGGTTTTGATGATAGCTCAAACCCTGTACCTGTGGTAAAAGTTAAAGAGAACCTTTTTGTAAGTGAGCTCTACCATGGTCCAACACGTGCATTTAAAGATATGGCACTCCAACCATTTGGTGTTGTTCTCTCAAGTATCGCACAAAAACGCAATGACAACTACCTTATCTTGGCAGCTACAAGTGGAGACACTGGTCCAGCAGCACTAGAGACTTTTAAAAACCGTGCAAATGTACAAGTAGCATGTCTTTACCCAGATGGTGGAACAAGTGATGTACAACGTTTACAGATGGTAACTGAAGATGCACCAAATCTTAAAGTTATTGGGATCAATGGTGTTTTTGATGATGCTCAAAATGCACTCAAACGTCTTCTTGCTAGTGAAAGTTTTAAAGCTGCACTCAAAGAGAAAAATGTTTCTCTCTCAGCTGCAAACTCTGTAAACTTTGGTCGTATCATCTTTCAGATCATTTATCATATCCACTCATACCTAGAGCTTGTTCGTCAAGATGCAATCACTATGGGTGAGAAGGTATACCTTAATGTTCCAAGTGGTAACTTTGGAAATGCTCTTGGTGGATACTATGCTTGGAAGATGGGGCTTCCTGTTGAGAAGATCATCATCTCATCAAATGAGAACAATGTCTTAACAAGACTTATCAAAGATGGTAAGTATGATCTTCGTAACTCTGAGGTTGTAAGTACAACTTCTCCTGCAATGGATATCTTAAAATCATCAAATGTGGAGCGTGTGCTTTATGATCTTTTTGGTGAAGCAAGAACAAAAGAGCTCATGATGAGTTTGGAGGAGCAAAACTTCTATGAACTAACAAGTGATGAGCTTGCAAAACTCCAAGAGTGTTTTGATGCTGATTGGTGTAATGGCGAAGAGGGTAAGCGCTATATCAAAGAGACTTTTGAAAAAGATGGTTACTTGATGGATCCACATACTGCTACATGTATGAAGTCTTTTGAGAGATGTTCAAACCCAGCGATTAAGTCTATTATCTACTCAACTGCAGAGTGGACGAAATTCTCTCCTGTGATCGCAAATGCTCTTACTGGTGAAGAAGATACACAAGACTTAGTAGCACTTGAGTCTATCTCAAAAGTGGCAAACCTTGAGATCCCTGCAATGGTTAAGGGACTCTTTAGTAAAGAGATCGCACAAAAGACGATCATTGAAAAAGAGGATATTGAGAGTGAGATACTTAAGTTTTTATAATTTAAGTATCTCGTAAGGCTACTCCTCGATGTAGTAGCCTATACCTGAAGCATTTTTGATAATATCTGTTTCAAGTTTATTTCTTAGTCTCCATACAAGTGTTCGAACACTGTTTTGTGTTGCTCCATACTCTTTCCAAACATAGTTCATCGCTTGTCGAAACGATACAACACTTCCTGGTTGTGCTACTAAAAGCTGTAAAAAGGCATTTTCTTTCTTTGTTAACTTGAGTTTTTTTTCTTTGTAAAATGTTTCACAGATCTCTATGTCTAAGTGATAGTCCTCTCCAAATGGAACAATGGGACGTTGTGGATGTTTCTTTGAATGAAGAAGTTTTTCTATGTTAAGTGTGTTGGTTGGTTTGGTGAGTAATTTTGTTTTTTCTTTTGTCGTTTTGTATTTAAAAAGTGCCATTTGCATTGTAGCATGGAGCGATGGCAGATGCAAAGGTTTTATCAGATAGGCATCAGGTTGTGTAGGTGCTACTTTTTCTAAAATAGCATCATCTGCACAATCACTAATGTAAATAAATGGGATGTTGTATTTGTTTTTGACAAATTTTGCAAGAGTGACTCCATCATCACTTTCACTTTTTGAGATATTGATAATAGCAATATCTGGAGGTGTAATAGAGAGTTTATTTTTTGCTTGAAAGGGATTTGTACATATAGCAACAACATTATAGTTGTGTTTTTGGAAAAATAGATTGAGTTTAAGTGCTGAGTTTTCATCATCTTCAAGTATAATAACTTTATATTTTTCCATAACTATCATCCCTTTATCGTATCGATAGAATTATTTTGATAAAATAAGTCTTGATTATAATTTAACATTATCATATTTTAATTAGTCTCACAAAAATAGTAGGAAAGATGTTACAAATTGATACAAAAAATAGATATTAAATCATCACTTGAAGAAGAGAATTATTGTGTTTATATACTTCGATGTAGAGATGGAAGTTTATATACAGGTATCACAACAGATTTAAAACGCAGGTTGTATGAGCATAACCATTTAGCAAAGGGTGCAAAATATACAAAAGCAAGAAGACCAGTTGAACTTGTGTATCTTGAAGAGAACTACACAAGAAGTAAAGCATCAAAACGGGAGTATGCTATTAAAAAACTCTCACGTTTAGAGAAACTCTCTTTGATTGAGGGGGATTTTGGATCATAGACTGTTTGCTTCGTATGTTTGTAGTCCAAGCATTTTTTGTTGTTGCTCTTTTGATAGTTTTTGCTGAGCTTTCATCTCCATGATACGTGCACTTGATGCAACAGAAAAATCTTGTGGTGAAGGGTTTGCAGCAGCCATTGCAGAAGCTTCAAGTTGTCGAGCTTTGGCTATAGTCTCTTGAGGAGTTGAGCCACTGCTCATAGAGATAGAAACTTCACCACCAATGGCATACATCTTACCATCAGGACCTTGTTGGTAAGTAAAAGTTGCTGCACCTGTAAGGCCACCCCCTGCTGCTTGGTGTGCAGCTTCGTGTGTTTTAACCTCTGCATCTCTTGCTTGAAGCTTTTTAACTAACTCCTCTTCATCATCACTAAGTTCATTTGGCGCATTTTCTTTTTGTGTAGGTTTGAGAAGTTTTTCTTGCTCTTTTTTAGCTTTTTTAGCTTCAAACTCCTCTTGGGCTTTGGTATCTTTTTCAACAACAAGCACCTGCTCTTTGTTGAGTCTAACAGTATAGATAGTATCGATAGAGTTAAGAGTGTTTGTACCTATTTGCATAATTTCTATTATAGCACTAAAATGGTATCATATCACTAAGAAAAACAGAGGTGATAAGATGCAGTATAAATTAGAAACAGAGTATATAGAACTTTTTAAACTTTTAAAACTACTTGATCTCGTAGATAGTGGAGCACAAGCAAAGATCTTGATAGACCAAGGGTATGTTAAACGTAACGGTGAAGTTGAAACAAGAAAACGTGCCAAAATCAGAAATGCAGAGATTATTGAGATAGCAGATGTGACGATAGAGGTGATATAGTGCTTAAAATAGTAGCAATAGTTATACTGTTGTGTTCGTGGTTATTTGGCGACTTTTTTGTGATGCAACATGGGAAGAAGATCTCTTTTACTTCATTGCAAAAAATCCCTTTTGATTATGCAGTTTTAAAAGAGTTAGCACAGATAGATACAAAGCAATTTCAAGGTACTTTACTGATACAAAGTGACACTCCTGTGTCTTTAAATGAAATGCATCCACGTTTAATCCAGCTTGATACAACACGACATGCTATAGCTCTTAAGCCCCATAGAGAAACACCTTTGAGCTTTTCACTCAAGTTACCTCAAAAGAGCGGTGAAGATATAACTTTAGAACTGTTTTACCAACAAAAATGGTATGTTGTTTTACTTCAAAAACCACTCTTTCTTTTACATCAACATTTTGAGCATATAAAGATGAAAAATCTTTCAGATGAAGAACTTCAAGAGGTTTTATCTCACCTCGATGCAGCAAGAAAACTTTATCCACTAGATGATAAGTTAAAAACTTTACAGATGGAGTTAAATAATAAAAAAGCAGATAGATTTAACAAAACAAGTAATCATATGCAACAGGGGATTATTTTTTAACATTTAGGAAAATTTATCAATTCATTAGCAAATTTTAGAGATAATCGCGATAATAAAACAGAAATGGAAGAATATGTTAGATTTTACAAAGTTTATTAAGTACTCAAAACCAGGACCACGTTACACATCGTACCCTACAGCACTCGAGTTTAGTGATGCTTACAGTTACGATGAGTATATCAAAAAACTAGAGTCTCAAGATTCTAGACGACCTTTGAGTCTTTACTTTCACCTTCCATTTTGTAAAAATGCTTGTTACTTTTGTGGTTGTAATGTTGTTTTTACTTCTAAAGAAGATAAGATGCTTCGCTACATAGAGTATCTCAAACGTGAACTCTCTATTCTCTCTAAACATCTCGATATGAAACGTGAAGTGATTCAGATGCACTTTGGTGGGGGAACACCTACTTTTTTTACAGCAGAGCAACTCAAAACAATCATCTCAGAGATTAAGTCTTATTTTCCAAACTTTGCTGATGAAGCTGAGATAAGTTGTGAGATAGACCCTCGCCATATCGATGAGGATCAGATGAGAGTGATGAGTGAGGCTGGTTTTAACCGTGTAAGCTTTGGGATCCAAGATTTTAACGAAAAAGTGCAAATAGCAGTACACCGTGTACAACCTTATGAGATCACAAAAGCAGCGATGGAGTTGGCTCGTAAGTACAATATGCACTCAGTCAATGTTGACCTTATTTACGGGCTTCCTTATCAAACACTTGAGACATTTAAAGAAACACTCTCTTTGGCACTGACTCTGAGTCCAGATAGATTTGCTGTGTTTAACTATGCTCATGTGCCATGGTTGAAAAAAACGATGCGCAAGATCGATGAGACAACACTTCCACTTCCAGATGAGAAGTTACAGATTATGCAATACACTATCGATTTTTTAACAAGCAACGGTTACAAGATGATCGGGATGGATCACTTTGCAAAACCTGAAGATGAGCTTTTCAAAGCGATAGAAAAAGGGGAGCTTCATAGAAACTTCCAAGGTTACACTACAAAAGGTGGAGCAGATCTTATCGGTATAGGTCTTACATCTATCGGTGAGGGTGTAGATAGCTACAACCAAAACTTCAAAGTGATGGCTGAGTATGAAGCTGCCATAGATGCGGGTAAACTTCCGTTTGAGCGTGGTGTGGTACTGAGTGAAGATGATCAGATAAGACAGTATGTGATTATGGAGCTTATGAGTAACTTTAAGCTTGATATAGCAAGATTTGAAAAGCTTTTTAATATCAACTTTGCAGAGTATTTCGCAGACGCGATAGAGGAGCTCAAACCTTTTGTAGAGGATGAGCTTATCATTATGGATGCAACTAAGATAGAGTGTTCTCAAACAGGAACACTTCTTATACGTAACATCTCTATGGCGTTTGATGCATATATGCACCAACATGCAAACTCTAAAAAAGCTTTCTCTAAAACGGTGTAGTGATGGATAAAAAATTAGAAGATATATTTAGTTTTGATGAGACTGCGGCAGATTGTGTCAAGTGTGGAAAGTGTATCCCTGTTTGTACTATCCACAATGTAAACACAGATGAGGTAACAAGTCCACGTGGATTTATCGATCTTTTGGGTGCTTATAAAAAGGGGCACTTAGAGCTTGATAAAAACGCAAAAGATATCTTTGAGAGCTGTTTTTTATGTACTGCCTGTGTTGAGGTATGTCCAAAATCACTTCCAACCGATATGCTCATAGAGCAAGCTCGTGCAGATATTGCTCAGAAGTTTGGGATAGCTTGGTACAAAAAAGCATTTTTCCTTCTGCTTCGTCACAGATGGCTCAATGATCTTGCGTTTAAACTTGGATGGGTGTTTCAAACTTGTGGGTTTAAGATCAAAGCAGATATTGACTCTATGCACTCGCGTTTCAACCTTCCTATGCTCAAAGCTGATAGACTTTTACCAAGTTTGAGAAAAACCTCCTTTCTCAATACCCACCCTGAAAATATCAGCAATGGTGGCAAACGCAAGGTTGCTATCTTTATCGGGTGTTTGGGAAACTACAATTATAGAAATGTGGGTGATGCACTCTTAGAGATATTAGAGTATTTAGAGATCGATGCGTTTTTGGCAAAAGATCAGAAGTGTTGTTCTGCTCCAGCTTATTTTACAGGGGATTTTGACACAGTAGATCATAATGCCAAGTTTAATATTGAGTACTTTGAGAAGTTTGCAGCTGATGTTGAGGCTATCATCGTTCCAGAGGCTACATGTTCGGCGATGCTCAAGATCGATTATGAGCACTTTTTTCATGATCAGCCAGAGTGGAAGGCTCGTGCAAAAGCTGTGATGAGTAAAGTATATATGGCAACAGAGTGGCTACAACACCATACAGACTTAGAGGAGATCTTGGCAAAGAAACAAAAACTCCCTCAGATAGTAACATACCACGATCCGTGTCATGCCAAAAAGATGCAGGGGATCCATGAAGAGCCACGTAGTCTCATTCGTCAAAACTACAAAATAGTAGAGATGAGCGATCCAAATCGATGTTGTGGTTTTGGTGGGGTAACGATGCAGTCTGAGAAGTTTCACTTTGCACAAGCTGCTGGAAAACCAAAAGCAGCGATGATCAAAGAGACAAATGCAGAGATTGTAAGTGCTGAGTGTAGTGCTTGTCGTATGCAGATCACAAACTCTATGGGTGTTGAGAGTACAACTGTATTTAAAAATCCTATAGAACTTATAGCTGAGGCACTCAAACGCTAGATGGAACATCTTATATGGAGTGCTGATCCAGTTGCTATCTCATTTGGAAGTGTGAGAGTTTATTGGTATGGGATCTTGTTTGCATCTGCTATCTTAGCAGGGCTTCACTATATGAAGTGGGTGTTTGCCAAAGAGGGCAAAGATGCAGAGATGCTAGATAGTATGTTTCTTTACATTGTTGCTGGGATTGTCATTGGGGCTCGTTTGGGGCATTGTTTGTTTTATGATCCAGCTTACTACTTTGCCAATCCTGCAAAAATCATCGCTGTTTGGGAGGGTGGACTTGCCTCTCATGGTGGTGGCTTTGGGGTGATAGTCGCTCTTGCTTTGTATGTAAAAAAGTATAAACTTGATTATTTGTGGCTACTTGATCGTGTAGCGATCCCTACTGCACTTTTTGGATTTTTTGTGCGTTTGGGCAATTTTATGAATTCTGAGATTCTTGGAAAAACAACTCAGAGTAGTTTTGGAATCATCTTTAGTAGAGTAGATATGCTCCCTCGCCATCCAGCACAGCTTTATGAGTCTTTTTCCTACCTTTTAGTATTTTTTGTGCTTCACTTGCTCTATACTTACAAACGCAGCAGTTTTCAAAATGGTGCACTTTTTGGTGTATTTTTAGTGCTTGTGTTTAGTGTGCGTTTTTTGGTGGAGTTTGTTAAAACAAAACAGGCAGATTATGAC
>JAMORZ010000072.1 GCA_027063295.1 Sulfurimonas sp. | reverse complement strand
TCAAGAATTTTTTAGCGATATATAAACTACAAAGAGAAACATTTTCAACAAACTTTACTTCATCATCTTTAGCATCTGGGATGTTAAACATTTTTGTATCACCAACAATTCTCATGTTGTACTCTTCAGCTAAAGCTTTGATAGACTCAATAACATCTTCGTTTGACACATCTTCGTTTACTTTATACTCTTTCATCATTGCACGAGCTGGATCACCATACTCTACAACATCACTAAACATTTTGTCATAAGCATCCATTGCACCATCGTCAAGCTTGTGTTGACCTGTCATTGCCGTCCAACCCATATGCATAGTTGAACACCCTGTATTAAATAATGCTACACCAGCAAGGAGTAACATAGCAATTAAATTTTTTTTCATTTGCTCTTCCTGTATCGAAATTTTGACATATTATACACTTCAAAACATAAAAGAAAATTGAGTTTTTAAATTAGGTTTTATTATAATTTACATAAGGAAAATATTGAAGGGAATGGTGTTTAAAGGAAAACTTTAAACACCAAGTAGTTTTTTTAGAGATCTCTCTCTATCACTTTTTTAAATGTATTGAAGTAGTTCTCATTAAGTTGCTCTAAACTCATCTCTACATCGTTGATTTTGATGCTATTGCCACCAACAACACCTATCTTCTCACAAGCGAGTTCACCAACCATCTCTTCAAACGCAGCAGCATTCTCAGGTGCAACTTCGATGATAGCACGACTCATAGACTCAGCAAAAATATCTCTCTCATCTGCCACACTCATGGTTACAGTACAACCAAGTGAAGATGTTGCAGCCATCTTTGCGAGTGCAATAGCCACACCACCACTTGAAGCATCTTTAGCACACTCTAAAAGGTTTTTCTTATTTGCTTCTATAACCAAGTCCCAAAGTGCAAGCTCTTTTTTGTAGTCTATTTCAGGAAGTTTACCAGCAACCACTCCACAAATCTCTTTCATATATAAAGAACCACCAAACTCTGACTTACTCTCACCTACAAGATAAAGTAAGTTACCCTCTTTTTGGAAGCTTGACATAAGAACATTGTTCTCATCATCATTCACACCAACAGTTGCGATCGAAGGTGTTGGAAAAACTGACACACCGTTTGTCTCGTTATAAAGTGAAACATTTCCACCAATAACAGGAGTAGTAAGTTCAGCACAAGCCTCTTTAATACCTTCACACCCTTGACCAAACTGCCACATAACCTCTGGATTTTCTGGGTTACCAAAGTTAAGACAATCTGTAATAGCAAGTGGTCTAGCACCACTCATCGCAACATTACGACCAGACTCGATCACAGCTGCAGCTCCACCACCCTTAGGGTCAATGTAGCAATAACGAACATTACAATCAGCACTCATCGCGAGAGCTTTTTTGTTCTCTTTTACGCGGATCACTGAGGCATCAAGCATACCACCTTTTTTGACAGTATTTGTTTGCACCATTGAGTCATACTGAGTATAGATCCACGACTTATCTACCACTTCCATAGACTTTGTAAGTGTTTCAAATGCTTCTTGATTGGAAACTTTTTCAAAATCATCAATTGTTACATCTGCTATCTCATCTAAATATGCAGGACGACTCATAGGACGATTTAGCACTGGTGCTTCCTCACTTACAGGATCAACAGGAACCTCTGCTACTTTCTCACCATGCCAGAAAAGCTCCATATTTCCAGTATCTGTTACCTCACCGATAACCGCAGCATCTAGATCCCATTTTTCAAAGATATTAATAATCTCCTCTTCGCTCCCTTTTTTCGCACAAAGAAGCATACGCTCTTGGCTCTCTGAGAGCATAAAGTCATACGGTGTCATATTCTCTTCACGAGCAGGAACTTTATCAAGGTGCATGATCATACCGCTACCACTGCGACCTGCCATCTCAAACGAAGATGATGTAAGACCTGCTGCACCCATATCTTGGATCCCAATAACATGATCAGTTTTAAAAAGCTCTAAACAAGCCTCTAAAAGAAGTTTCTCAGTAAAAGGATCA
>JAMORZ010000071.1 GCA_027063295.1 Sulfurimonas sp. | reverse complement strand
GCTGCTCTTACTGCTGCACTTGATAAAGCAAATGAAGGTTACCTAGATAACAACAAAGCTCCTTCACGTAAATGTGGTGAGCCAGATAACAAAGCTTCTCACTTCTTCGTTGCTCAATACTGGGCAAAAGCACTTGCAGAAGGTGACAATGCTGAGTTAGCTGAGAAGTTTGCTCCTGTTGCTAAAGCTCTTGAAGAGAATGAAGCAAAAATCTTAGAAGAGTTACTTTCTGTTGAAGGTAAAGCTCAAGATATCGGTGGTTACTTCCACCCAGATGATGCAAAAGCTGAAGCTGCAATGCGTCCATCTGCAACACTTAACGCTATTATTGACGCAATATAGTAATAGCTTGAGAATTTCTTGCACATTTTGTGCAAGATTTTCCTCTTTTTTATATAACTAGTGTTATAAAGTTGTATAGAAAAGGTGAAAATCCTTTACACAAATGTTTTATATACTTAATTGTTATGTGTTCGCACATCTTTTTTAAGTGTATTTATTAAAGCATTTGTGATTATAATTTCAAGGAGTATGAATGAGTCAAGGTAAAAGAGTAGGGATAGTAGGAGCTGGTAATGTTGGTGCAACAGTTGCTTACTCCCTCGCGATGCTTGGATCTTGTCATGAGATTATTCTTCGTGACAATAAAATCGATGTAGCAAAAGGAAAAGCACTTGATATGTCTCAGGCAGCTTCTGCTGTTAGAAGTCATACTGTTGTTTCAGTTGCTGAAGATATGTCAGATCTTGTAAACTGTGATGTTGTAGTTGTTACCGCAGGTAGTCCACGTTTACCAGGTATGAGTAGAGATGATCTTTTAATGATCAATGCAAATATCACAAAAGAGGTGATCCAAGGGATTGCAAAATATTCACCAGATGCAATTGTAATTATGGTTTCAAATCCACTTGATGCTATGACTTATGTAGCACTTAAAGAGAGTGGATTTGATAGAAGTCGTGTAATTGGTATGGCAGGTATCTTAGATAGTTCACGTATGGCTGCGTTTATTCAAGAAAAACTTGGATATGGTGGTGGACAAATTCGTGCATCAGTTATGGGTGGTCATGGTGATGATATGGTTCCACTACCACGTTATTCGACAGTTGCAGGTGTACCACTTTCAGATGTCTTGACACAAGATGAGATTGATGAGATTGTAGACCGTACTCGTCATGGTGGTGCTGAGATCGTTGGTTACCTTAAAACAGGTTCTGCATACTATGCTCCTGCAAAATCAACTGCAATCATGGTTGATGCAATTTTAAAAGATACAAAACAAATTCATCCTTGTGCAGTTTGTCTTGAGGGTGAGTATGGTTACAATGATGTTGTTTCAGGTGTACCTGTTATGCTTGGAGCAAACGGAGCAGAAAAAATCATTGAAGTAACACTTGATGAGAAAGAGAAAGAGATGTTTGCTAGATCTTGTAGCTCTGTTCAAGATCTGATCGATACACTCAACAAAAACAATTTTTTTGAAGGGAACTAGATGAGAGAAGTTGCTTATGAAGAGATTGTAAACAATGTTAGAGATATCATTGTTTATTCTGCTTCAAACTTACCAGAAGATGCACTTAATGCACTTAAAGAAGCTTATGAAAATGAAAAATCTCCAGTTAGTAAAGAGGTTTTAAAACAACTCCTTGAAAATGCAGATATTGCGAGTTCTGAAAAACGTCCATTGTGTCAAGATACAGGTCTTGCAGTATTTTTTGTAAAAATTGGTGCAGATGTTAGAGTTGTTGGCGGTCTTTTAAAAGATGCTATCAATGAAGGTACTGAAAAAGGTTATGTAGAGGGTTATCTTAGAGCTTCAACATGTGAGCCTTTTTCGCGTGCTAACCTTAAAGATAAAGTAGGGTATAACCTTCCTGCTATTATCCACCTTGATATTGTTGAAGGTGATAAAATAGAGATTGAGTATGCTGCTAAGGGTGGTGGAAGTGAAAATGTTTCTCGTGCGAGAGTTTTTCCACCAGCTGCTGGAAAAGAGGGTGTGATCGAGTTTGTAAAAGAG
>JAMORZ010000070.1 GCA_027063295.1 Sulfurimonas sp. | reverse complement strand
GTGCTTAAAAAAAGAGACCAGACCAAAGGGAGGATTCGCTCTCTTTTTTTAAGTGCTTGACTCAGGTAGTTGCCATTATGAACATAACTTTGAGCATTTTACCACCACTTAACTTAATTTTAATTATTTTTAAGCTATTATTGCGCACTTAAATTCCAAAAAGGACTCACAATGGCAAATCACAAGTCATCAATTAAGAGAATTCGTCAAACACTCGTTCGTACAGAACGTAACCGTTTTTACAGAACTCGTCTTAAAAACATCGTTAAAGATGTTCGTACTGCAATCGAAGCAGGAAACAAAGAAGAAGCTACTGCTAACTTAAAAGTAGCTAACCAACAAATTCATAAATTTGTAAGCAAAGGTATTCTTAAAAAAGAGACTGCTGCTAGAAAAGTGAGCCGCTTACATAAAGCTGTTAACGCTATATAATTCGAGCATAATTTAATGCTTTCAGATAAACTAACACCGTTTATCAACCGCTATAACGAACTCGGCGAATTGCTGAGTTCACCTGACATCACTTCTGACATCAAACGTATGACAGATCTTTCAAGAGAACAATCAAATCTTTTACCAATAGTCGAAAAAGCAAAAGAGTATCAATCTTTAATCGCAGATATTGCTGATACAAAAGAGATGCTAAGTGATGCTGAAATGGGCGAAATGGCAAAAGAGGAGCTCAAAGAGCTTGAACCACAAAAACCATTACTAGAAGAGGAGATCAAAACACTTCTTCTACCAAAAGATCCAAATGATGATAGAAATATCATCGTGGAACTTCGTGCTGGTGCTGGTGGTGATGAAGCTGCTATTTTTGTTGGAGATCTTTTTGATGCTTATTCTCGTTTTGCTGACCTTCAAGGTTGGAAAATAGAGCTTATCTCTACAAGTCCATCTGATGCAGGTGGATACAAAGAGGTAACTGCACTCATAAAAGGTGAACAGGTTTATAGTAAGTTGAAATATGAGGGTGGTACTCACCGTGTACAACGTGTACCACAGACAGAGTCTCAAGGACGTGTTCACACATCTGCAATTACAGTAGCAGTAATGCCTGAAGTTGATGATGTTGAAGTAGTCATTGAGGATAAAGATCTTAAGATAGACGTTATGCGTTCATCTGGTTGTGGTGGTCAGTCGGTAAATACTACCGATTCGGCTGTACGTATTACTCACCTGCCAACAGGTTTAGTAGTAACCAATCAAGATCAAAAATCACAACATAAAAACCGTGAAAAAGCGATGAAAGTTCTTAAAGCTCGACTTTATGACCTTGAAATGCAAGAACAACAGTCTGAAAATGCAGCAGAACGTGCAGCACAAGTAGGAAGTGGGGATAGATCTGGACGTATTCGTACTTACAACTACCCACAAAACCGTATGAGCGATCACCGCATCAATCTTACACTTTACCGTTTAAATGAGATAATGAGTGGCGGTTTACTTCTTGAAGTAATCGAACCTCTTATCGCAGATAACCAAGCTAAAATTGTTGAAGCAGCTGGACTTTAGTCTCAGCTTCAACAACTTCTTTTAGACTTCCCACTCCGTCACAAAAGTTCTTTTTACACGACCCTTAAAAGTAATAGTTCTTTCGTTAACACCAAGATAAAGTGTCTCACCACTTGTAGGATAGACTTCAATACTCTCTTTTACTTTACCCTCTTGTAAGGCTCTATAAAAACAAGCTGCCATTCCTGTTCCACAAGCTAGTGTTTCATCTTCAACACCTCTCTCATAAGTTCTTACTCGTAAGTTTTCACCATCAACAGCACAGATATTTACATTTGCATTATACTTATAACGCAGCTCTCTTGCTTCTTCTATATCAAACTCATTAACACTCTCTCTAATACAGACAAGATGAGGAACACCTGTATTTAAAAGCCACCAGCTACGATCATTAAACACTATCTCTTTATCTAAAATCTTAGGAGGAGTTAACTCGCTTAATACCATTCCATTAGTATGAGTGTTATCACTTACTTTGGCGTTTATAACACCAGCACCTGTTAAAAAACTCATACTTAAAGGAGCTAAAGAGTGATTGTAAGCGTAATGTGCAGCAGCTCTTGAA
>JAMORZ010000069.1 GCA_027063295.1 Sulfurimonas sp. | reverse complement strand
AGAAGATCTTTTGGTATGCTAAAGAGCGTTTTTTTTCTAAATCATTTCTGTACTTTTCTTGTGCTGCTTTAGGATCAAAGATAGCCTCTTTAAGTTTTACTTTTATGGGATAAAAACTATAGATGGTATCTTTAAACATATCAGTTACATTTTTTATCTCATTGGCAGCAGCAGAGATACGACCAGCTTTTAGCTTAATAAGACCAAGTGCAAGTTGTGCACGTGCTGGTTGTATATTTTTTACAATAGCATCATTGAGATGACTTATTGCTAAAGTAAAATCCCCAACTCTGGCATAAAGCAAAGCGATACTAAAATCATCCAGATCTTCGAAGTTTTGCTCCATCACCTCTATAGCATCATAGTTGTTGCCATACATTGCACTGAGTTTTGCCAAAAGATTTTTATGTACAGATGGATAGTACTTAGAACTTGCATTTTTCAAAGAGCTAAGAGCTTCGATATAGTTTTCATTGTAGTAAGCGATGAGTGTGTAGTAGTATGAATAGAGCGGAGATTCTACCTCTTGTGGAAGGTATGCATGTGCTAGATCGATATAGTACTCAAAACTCTCTTTATCGTGAAGATGCAAGGAACATACAGCTGCATTGATGGCACTCACACAACGTTTTTCACCATTGTCTATAGCTTTTTGAAATGTTTGCAGGGCAAGTTTATATTGTTCATTTTTAAGTTGAGCAACTCCAAGGTTGTAGAGTGAGATCGCTTCGGAGTATTGAGCTATCTGCTCATAAAGATACAAAGCTTCCTCTTTTGAGCCATTTTGGTAGAGATAGTTTGCTTTTGTGATCATCTTTTCAAGTTTACTTGTTTCAACTTTTACATGAGGTTTCTCATCAAGTTTCTCTTCGATCATATTCATATCTATCGGTTTTTCATCTTTGGAAGTGGCGATCATGATAAGAATAGTGGTGACGATAATGAGCACTAAAGCTATTGCAATAGCACCGAAGATAAGAATTTTCTTTTTCTTTGCTTCCTCTTCATCTATCTCAATGGTAGTAGATGTACTCTCTTCATTTTCATGGTCTATCTGGGCAGCTTCACTTTCTTCAATGATGATGATCTCTTCTTGTTGTGGCTCAGCCATACTTACCCTTGGATTTTTTTCTTTGATAGTATAGCATCTCTCTAGCAAAATCAGTACCAGATTGTAGATGAATATGCTATAATCGTTTGAAGTTTTAAGAGGAAAAAAGATTGCGATTAACAGGGAAAAAACTTCTTATTTTTGATCTTGATGGAACACTTATTGACAGTGGTTTGGATCTAGCAGCAGCACTGAACGATATGTTGAGTCAGCTTGGCAGAGAAAACTTTGAAGATGAGACGATACACACGTGGGTTGGTAATGGTGCAAAAGACTTGGTTTTACGTGCTTTGTGCGCAAAAAGAGATATCGAAAATGAGAGTGTCGATGAGGAGTTGTTCTTAAGAGCTTTAGATATCTTTTTAGACTCTTACAAACGCAATGTTTGTGTAAAAACAACACTCTATGATGGTGTAAAAGAGAGTTTAGAGATACTTCATCAAAAGGGGTATCTGCTTAGTATCGTGACAAACAAACCTTTGGCATTTGTCAAACCTATCTTAGAAATTTTGAAGATAGAGAGATATTTTTCCATTTATCTTGGAGCAGACTCTTTATCTGAGAAAAAACCAAGTCCACTCCCTTTGGAGTTTGTGATGCAAAAGTATAAGATACCAAAAACTCAGACAGTGATGGTTGGGGATTCTAAAAACGATATCATCGCTGCACACAATGCAAAGATAGATGTTATAGGTGTTGGTTATGGGTATAACTATGGTGAAGATATCTCTTTATACAACCCAACACTCAAGGTAGAGAGTTTTGAGGAGATTTTGGAGGTGTTGGATGTTCTCTAGCACAAAGCAACCTCGAGTAGCTGTTGTTGGTGGTGGTGTTGCAGGAAGCAGTATAGCACTCTATCTTGGGGAACTTGGTGCAAAGGTGAGCCTCTTTGAGAAAAGCAGCTCTTTGGTTAGTGGACCACCTATCTGTCACCTTCATGCAGGAGGAAACCTTTATCGTGAGATACCAGATAGTGAGTGTGTCACACTTTTACATGAGTCGTTTGCTTTTATGCAGCGTTTTGAAGATGCGATAGATTATCGTCCAACTATCATCACCATCCCACTTGAAGATAGCGGTGAACCAAAAGATCTTTTGGCGCGTTTGGAGCTTTTAAAACAGGAGTATTTGAAGCTAGGTGGAGAGGGGGAGTACTTTCAATTTTTATCAAAAGAGCAGCTTCTTGAACAAGCCAAACGCAACAAATGGCTTAGAAACTTTGTCAAGTATGTTAAGTTAGATCTTTTGAAGTTTCCTGTGGTGTTGGTGCAGGAGTATGGCATCAATGTTTTTGTTCTTGGTGCTACACTCTCTTTAGCACTCAAAGAGCACCCAAATGTTACATTGCAGATGGCACAGGAGGTTTGTAGTATTAAAAAACTCTCAAAGGGTTTTGAAGTGGAGGGTGAGGTGTATGACTATCTCATCAATGCCGCTGGTTTTTTAAGTGGCAAAGTGGATGATATGTTGGGGTACAAACGTAAAAGATTTGTAGAGTTTAAAGCAGCTTATGTAAGTAGGTGTGACTCTTTGGAGGGTGTATGGCCTGAGATGATTTTTCATGGCAAACGTGGCACACCACAGGGGATGGCGCAGTTTACTCCCTATCCAGATGGATATTTTCAGCTTCATGGGATGAGTCAGGATATAACACTGTTTAGAGATGGACTTGTTCAAAATTCAAACACATCATCTCAACCAAACCTTCCTCAACATTTTTTAGAGAAGATAACACGCGGATGGGACAAAGAGGATGTAGAGCAAAGAACACAAAGAGCCATAGCAAAAGTAAGCCGTTTCATTCCTGCGTTTAAAGATGCAAAAGTTGTAAGCAAACCACTTTACGGTGCTCAACAGATTCCAGGGGATGATGCAGATCTTAGGGCTGCTGAGGTTTCCTTTGAATCTGGTGGGTATGCTCGTTGTGAGATAGTCAAAGCTTCATCGGTGATGAAGATGGGTATAGAGATCGCAAAAGATCTTCAAAAACTTGGTTTTTTGGATGGTTGTGAGCTAGAGAGGGTCAAGCTCCCCTCTTTAGAGCATCTTGACAAAGAGCATCTGCGTCATTATGCACAGCAGGTAGCTCTACAGAGGGGTTATCCATCCTCTCTTGGATCTGTCTGTTTTGATGCTTTGTAGATATCTTCTATGGAATGAAGCTCTTCGTGTTTGAGGTAGTAGTGTTTTAAGAGTTGGTTGAGTCTGTTGAGGTTAAATCTCCAAAACAACTCTTTGTCAAACCCATCTGATGCTTTCATCGCTTCAAAAAGCTCTTGCGGTGTGAGTTTTCCCTGATGTTGGCAGATAGTGTTTAGCATGATATCTTCAAGTTTTTGTTCAGCATGAGGGTTTTTGTCATCATCTGCGAGTTGTTCGTTGGGTAAAAAAGCCCATATCTTCCATATACCCAAAACCATAAACACAACAAACGCTATCATCATCCAAGTGGAGAGATCAAGATCCATCACAACACCTTTTCTTGTTTTTAGTGATTATACAATAAAACAAAAACAATTGCGAACTTTTGTACAAAATAAGTACCTACTTAAGGTGCTCTTTGAAAGTCAAAAAAATCAACTTTTGATAAAATTTAGGTAAACTTTCACTTATGAATGATAAAGTATTTACAAAACCGATAAAAAAACAGTTTGAGTTTGATGAAGAGGTCGCTGCTGTTTTTGATGATATGCTCCAAAGAAGTGTCCCTTTTTACAAAGAGTCTCAAAAGATAACAGAGTTTTTTACACTCAAAAACCTTCCAGATGGTGGGGTGATGTATGATCTTGGATGTTCTACAGCATCACTGTTGCTTAATATTCACCGTGCTATGGATGTAGATGCCAAACTTATAGGACTGGACAACTCTGAGGCTATGCTCCAACAGGCTCGCCGTAAATGTGAAGCTTATGGTGCAGATATAATGGTGCAAAATGCAGATATCTTGGAGTATGACTACGAGATGGCAGATGTGTTTGTAAGTAATTACACTTTGCAGTTTGTACGACCACTGGTTCGTGAAGAGCTTGTGAAAAAAGTGGCATCTTCACTCAAAGATGGGGGTGTTTTTCTTTTTAGTGAAAAAGTTATCTCCCATCATCCAAAACTCAACAAAGATCTTATAGAGTGCTACTATGCATTTAAAAAAGAGCAGGGGTATAGTGAGTATGAGATTATGCAAAAACGTGAAGCTTTGGAGAATGTACTTGTACCATACTCAGAAGATGAGAACATAACTATGGCAAAAAATGCAGGGTTTTCCCACTGTGAAGTTGTGTTTCGCTGGGCAAATTTTGCTACGTTTATAGCTTTAAAGTAGTGTTTTACCAAACATTTTTTTTGTCGTGAGATGGCTCTTTTTTCTTAAAAACATCACCCATCTGCTTGTAGGTTACTACATCATCTTCACCACACTCTTTGTGGTAGTAGCCTTGTAGGTCGTAGTACTCTTTACAATCACTGTAATACTTTGCTGATACACCGTGTTTGTTAACGCAGCCACTCAACGCAAGTGCTAAAAATACAAATACACATAAAATCTTTTTCATACCATACCTTTTAAGTATATTTAAGCATATTTTATACCTAAACTTTAAAACTCTCTTTTGTTTTACAAAACTCAGTGAGAAAACACTCATCACATTTTGGGTTTTTGGCTTTGCAGATGTAGCGACCAAAAAGCACCATCCCTTGATGCAGTGCATGAAGATCGTTTTTAAACTTTTTGACAAGTGTCGCTTCTGTAGCTATGGCAGTTTTATCATCACTCAGTCCTAAACGGTGCGATACACGAAACACATGGGTATCTACCGCCATTAGGTTAGCTCCTGTGTACTCTATCATCACTACGTTGGCAGTTTTTTGTCCTACACCCGCGAGGGTTTGCAGATCTTTTTCATTCATAGGTATCTCACCCCCATACACCTCTACAACACGTTGTGCCATCTTGATGATGTTTTTGGCTTTGTTGTTAAAAAAAGAGCAGGTGTTTATGAGTGCTTTGACATCTTCTATATCTGCATTTGCAAGACTTTGAGGATCTGGGTACTTCTTAAACAAAGCAGGGGTGATAAGATTTACCCTTTTGTCTGTGCACTGTGCTGAGAGTGCTACAGCAATGACAAGTTCGTAGGCATTTTTATACTCAAGTTCAGTGACAGCATCGCTGTATCTCTCAACAAAACGTTTATGTATCTCTTCTATCTCTTTTTTGGTTGCTTTTTTCATATTATCACACTTTAAAAATTATTATTCGATATTTTATCTTTTTCTATGATATAATCAAAACAATTAATTTAAAAAAGGTGTACTTATGGGTCTTTTTTCATTTTTTTTTAACTCTCAGCCAAAGCAAACAACAACTTCAGAAAACCTTATCTCTCTTTCTGGAGATTTTTTTCAAAAGATCGTAGATAACAGTCCAAATATGATCTTGTACTTTACAAAAGATCAAGGGTGGATCGGTGCAAACAAACGCTTCTTTGATACTATGGGGTATGCAAATATTGAAGAGTTTCGCCATAAAAATGAGAGTATAAGAGATATCTTTTTAAATGAACATGAAGAGATCTTTACCGAGGAAGATAAAAGTTGGCTTGACTACATAAGAAAGTATAAACCAGATGGTTATCATATTACTATGGCAACTAAAAATGGTATCTTGACCATCAATGCAAAATCGTACACCATTAAAAATAATCAAAAAAAGATATATGTTCTAGAATTGGAAGATTACAGTGCAATTGCACAAGCTGAGGGGAAAATCAAAGAGATAGAGAACCTAAAGAGTAAGTTTTTATCAAATATCGGTCATGAGTTTCGTACACCAATGAATGGTATCTTAGGTTTTGTTGATCTTTTGCATAAAACACAACTTACTCCAAAACAGATAGAATATCTTAGTATGATCAACCGATCTTCACGCAACCTTTTGACAAATATAGAAACTCTTTTAGACCTTTCGCAGATGCAAGGGGGAAGACTGAGTATAGATAGTGTGGAGTTTGAACTTATCTCAGAGATGGAAAAACTTCTTAAAAACTTTTCGATACTTGGCCGTGAAAAAGGGATCAAAACATATGCTTTCATCGATCCTAAGTTGCCAAAGCAGTTGCATGGTGATATCAAAAAAATAAAACAGATTATGAATGCACTTATCCAAAACGCGGTGAAGTTCACCCCTCGTGGTGGAAAGATTATCATTGAAGTAAAACTTTTAAAACGTCAGCTCAATGGTGATGCAAGTATAAGTTTTAGTGTTAAAGACAATGGAAACGGGATCGCAGAGGAGCAGTTGGCTCTCATAAATGAGCCTTTTACTGCAAGTAATCATGCAGATGAGCGATTGGGTGTTGGTCTGAGTCTTGCAAACGGTTTGGTAGAACTCTTAGGTTCAGAGTTACGTATTCAGAGTGAAGAGGGGTATGGAAGCTACTTTAACTTTGTATTAGGTTTTAAAGAAAGTCACGGACAAACCTACAGAATGATGGTGAAAAAAAGAGTAAAAGTTCTTCTTTTAGATCAAAACCGTATTGATGAAGCAAACTTTTTAACTATCTATCTGCGCTCTTTTGGTATCGATGTTGTAAAATCAAATATCTTAGATAGTGATGTATATAACGATATTGATGTGCTCTACATCGTAGCAAACCAAGAAAACTCATCATGGATGTTTGAACTTGGATCTTACTCTAAAAAAGCACACACAGTGATGCTGCTTCAACGCAATGAAGATCTACAAACAAAACTTACATATATTATTGATGATGTGATCAATCAGCCACTTTTCCCAAGTATGATGGCAGAACATCTCTATGCTCTTTTTGATATGAAAGTTGAAGCAACAGAGGAGAAATCACTCACAATCCAAGATAAAACAAAAGCATTGGTTGTGGAAGATAACTTAATAAACCAACGCCTAATCCAAATACTTCTTCAAGAGTATGGCATCAGTGTAGAGACAGCATCTAATGGTGTTGAAGCAGTTATAAAAGCAAAAAAAAGTCACTATAATCTTGTTTTTATGGATATAGATATGCCAGAGAAAAATGGTATCGTTGCCACAAAAGAGATCAAAGAGGTGCTCCATCCAAATGGTAAAACACCAATAGTCGCTCTTACAGCTATGGCGATGGAGGGTGATAGAGAGATGCTTTTAAACGCAGGTTTGGATGGTTATATCTCAAAACCTCTTACCAGAGAAAAATTAGAACATATTTTAGATAAATATGTAAAAGTTCCATCTTAGTGTTTAATAAGTGTTTGTTTTAACATACTAAAATTTTACCACTTACAATGAAGGAAACTTTTATGACTAAAACAAAAAAACTACTCTCAGCACTTTTACTGAGTGCAACTTTGGCGAGTGCACAAACTATTGCAACAGTAAATGGAAAAGCGATTACATCTCAAGAGGTTGTACAAGAGCTTATGAGCGCGACACAAGGTCGTTTCAATGCTCTTCCTACTGAAAAGCAAAAGGTACTTTTTGATCAGTTCGCACAGCAACTTATTATCAATGAATTAGTTTATGGTGATGCTGAAAAGACAGGTATATTAAAGTCAAAAACGTTTCAAGATGAGTATAAAAAGATAGAAGCAAAAGTGAAAAAAAGGCTGGCTATTCAGCTGTGGCAAAAACAGTTACATGATAAGATCAAAGTAACACAAAAAGAGCTCAAAGAGTACTATAAAAATAACAAAGAAGAGTTTGTTGAAAAAGAGAGAGTACATGCTCGTCACATCTTGGTAAAAACTGAAGATGAAGCAAAGAAAATCATTGCAGAGTTAAAATCGCTCAGTGGTGCAAAGCTAAAAGTGAAGTTTGAAGAGCTTGCTCGTGCAAAATCAGTTGGACCAAGTAAAACAAAAGGTGGTGATCTTGGTACATTTGCAAAGGGACAAATGGTTCCAGAGTTTAGTAATGCAGTTTTTTCTATGAAAGTTGGAACTATCACTCCAAAACCTGTAAAAACACAGTTTGGATACCATATCATCTATCTTGAAGATAAAATGAAAGCACAAACTCGTTCTTTTGAAGATGTGAAAAGTGTTATTGAACAACGTATCAAAAATGAAAAATTTAAATCAGAGATGCAAAAGAAGATCCAAGAGTTACAAAAAAAAGCTTCTATCAAGTAAGTGCTTATGCAAAAAACTCCCATCTCAACTCTTTGTCTTGATGACAGAGAGTTTCTCATCAAAAGAGATGACCTCTTTGATGAGTACCTCTCAGGGAACAAATACAGAAAACTTCACAAACTTTTACAAACTCCAGCAGATAAACTAGATACCATCATCTCCTATGGTGGCACACAATCAAACGCAATGCTCTCCATAGCCGCAATGTGTCAGCAAAAAGGGTGGAAGTTTATCTACTACACAAAGCCACTTAGCCAACACCAAAAACAAAACCAAGATGGCAACTATGCTCAAGCATTGCGTTTTGGTATGCAACACAAAGAGATAGAGCATGAGCTTTATCGTGACTATGTAGCTTCTTTGAGAGTTTTACAAGATGAGAGAAGTTTTATCATCCATCAAGGGGGTGCAGTTGATGAAGCTGTTGAGGGTTTAGAAGTGTTAGCTGATGAGATACGAACTCAAAACCCTCAGTGTGATGCGATAGCTACCCCATCGGGTACAGGGACAACTGCATTTTTTTTAGCAAAACATTTAAGTGAGTTTACCATCTACACCACACCATCTGTGGGGGATAAGAGCTATCTTTTAGAACAGATGGGTGCACTTGGCAAAGTACCTGACAATCTTATAATCTTAGAGAGTGAAAAAAAATACCATTTTGCAAAACCTTATAGAGAGTTTTATGAGATATATGAAAAGCTTTTAAAGAGTGGGATTGAGTTTGATCTGCTGTATGCTCCACTGCTTTGGAAGTTGCTTTTAGAGCAGACGCAAGAGAGGATTTTGTATATCCATAGCGGGGGTGTTTTTGGCAACACCACCATGTTGGAGCGTTACAAACGCAAAGGGTTTGTACGTTAGAGGTCTTTAGTCTATAAAGGTTACACTCTCATCAAGTGCTACACGCTCAGGTTGGTAGGAGTTGATTTTTGCATCTTTGTCTTCATATCCAAGTACAACACTATAAAGGAGTGCTAGATTATCACTCACACCAAGCTCACGAGCTACAATGCGACCAAATTCAGTAGTCGAGCCTTGCGGACATGAGCTGATTCCAAGCTCTTGAGCTGCAAGCATAATGCTTTGCATATAAGCACCACAATCAAGCAGTACCCCTTGTGCACCATCTATATTTGCTTTATGTGTAAAAACAAAGATAACATTAGAAGCACCAAACCAGCGAAAGTTATCGTGCCACATCTTGATACGTGTTTCATTATCTTTTCTATCTACCCCCATCAGCTTGTAAAGTCCAGCACCTGTAACGATGCGACGTTTTTTGTAAGGGTTTACCCATTTGAGTGGGTAGTATTGGATAAACTGGTCGTTCTCAACACCTGAGTTCATAGTCTCTATGATAGCATCACCCACTTTTTTCAGGGTTGCTTTATCACTTACAGCATAAGTTACCCACGGTTGCATATTTGCTCCACTTGGTGTATTTTGTGCTGCAAGAAGAATCTTCTCTATAGTCTTTTTTGGAACAGTTTTATCAAGATAAGCTCTTTTTGATGAACGATTTTTCAGTGCCTCTTGGACGCTAGACATGGCATTTCCTCTATATATATAAAATTATGCCACTTAGGTAGCATAAATTGTTGTAAAATAATACTATACTCTCACCAATAAAAAACTAAAAGGATTTACAAATGGCGAATAATATTTTTGAAAAACTAACACATAATATGACACAATCAATCGAGAGTGCACTTTCACTGGCACTTCACAACAAAAACCCAGAGGTAACACCTGAGCATTTCTTGTGGGCGCTTTTGACAAACTCTGACTCTGTTCTTAATCAGATGCTTAGAAAAATGAACATCGATAAGGTTGCAATGGAGTTGGATGTTAAAAGTTTAACAGAGAAACTACCAAAAGTTTCAAGTGTGACAAAAGAGAGTATTAAACTTTCTCATACATTTGTGCAAACTCTGCAAAACGGTGAAGGTTTGATGACTAAAAATGGAGATAGCTACCTAGCAGTAGATACTTACATTTTAGCAAACTTGCAAACTGAACCGTTTAGCTCAATACTCCCTAAATATATAGATGTGATGGCACTTGCAAAAGAGCTTGAAGCATCTCGTGGTGGAGCAAAGATAGACTCACAAAGTGCAGATGAAACACTAGAATCTCTCGATAAATTTGGGATAGACTTAACAAAAGAAGCAGCAGAGGGGAATCTCTCTCCTGTGATAGGGCGTGATGAGGAGATTACACGTATGATGCAGATCCTTATCAGAAAAACAAAAAACAACCCGATGCTCCTTGGTGAGCCAGGGGTTGGTAAAACGGCTCTTGTTGAAGGTCTTGCACAACGTATTTACAGTGGTGATGTTCCAACTTCACTACAAAACAAACGTGTTATTGCACTTGATATGAGTGCACTTATCGCTGGTGCGAAGTATCGTGGAGAGTTTGAAGACAGACTCAAAGCTGTCATCGATGAGGTAAAAGAGAGTGGAAATATCATCCTCTTTATCGATGAGATACATACTATCGTTGGTGCTGGAGCGAGTGAGGGAAGTATGGATGCTGCAAATATCTTAAAACCTGCTCTTGCTCGTGGTGAGCTTCATACTATTGGGGCAACAACACTCAAAGAGTATAGAAAATACTTTGAAAAAGATGCAGCATTGCAACGACGTTTCTTGCCTATCAACCTTGATGAGCCAACGGTGAACCAAGCATTGCAGATCTTACGTGGTATCAAAGAACGTCTTGAAGCACACCATAACGTTGCTATAGCTGATAGTGCACTGGTAGCAGCTGCACGTTTGTCTGATAGATATATCGCAGATAGATTTTTACCAGATAAAGCGATTGACCTTATTGATGAAGCAGCGGCTGAGCTGAAAATGCAGATAGAGTCTGAGCCAAACGCACTCTCAGCAGCAAAACGCAAACGCAGTGAGCTAATGGTAGAAAAAGAAGCTCTTAAGATGGAGAAAACTCCAGCAAATGAGAAACGTCTAGAGGAGATAGAAAAAGAACTTGCTGATGTGGAAGAGGAGGTGCAAAAACTTGAAGCACAGTTCAACACAGAAAAAGAGGTGTTTGAGAAAATCTCTTCTATCAAAGGTGAGATCGAATCAAAACGTCGTGAAGCTGAGATGGCAAAATCGAGCTCAGATTTTAACCGTGCAGCTGAGATTGAGTATGGTGAGATTCCAAAACTTATCGAAGAGGAAAAAAGACTCAATGAGCAATGGGATAGAATGCAAAATGAAGGAACATTGCTGAAAAATTCAGTAGATGAAGCATCTATCGCTTCTGTAGTATCTCGCTGGACACATATCCCTGTGAGCAAGATGCTTCAAGCTGAACAAGAAAAAATCTTGCATGTGGAAGATGAGCTTAACAAAACAGTTGTAGGGCAGGGCAAAGCAACCCATGCAGTTGCTCGTGCGATCAAACGCAACAAAGCGGGACTTAGCTCTGCTAACTCACCGATAGGAAGCTTTTTATTCCTTGGTCCAACAGGTGTGGGTAAAACGCAAACTGCAAAAACTTTGGCGAAGTTCTTGTTTGACAGTGAAGATGCACTGATAAGAATCGATATGAGTGAGTATATGGAGAAACATGCAGTCTCTCGCCTTGTTGGTGCTGCTCCTGGTTATGTAGGGTATGAAGAGGGTGGACAACTCACTGAAGCGGTACGTCGTAAACCATACTCAGTGGTGTTGTTTGATGAGGTAGAAAAAGCACACCCTGATGTGTTTAATATGCTGCTTCAAGTGCTTGATGATGGTCGCTTGACAGATAATAAAGGTGTGACGGTAGATTTTTCAAACACTATCATCATATTAACATCAAACATTGCAAGTGATAAGATCATCAACAACCCTCAAAGTGAAGAGCTTGATGAGATGGTTATGGCTGAGCTTAAACAGGCATTTAAGCCAGAATTTTTAAACCGTCTAGATGATGTGGTGATCTTTAATGCTCTTGGTCAAGATGAGATTACAGGTATTGTAGATATCTTCTTTAGTGAGATTGCAGCTAAAGTTAAAGACAGAGATATCGAGCTTGTACTCAGTGATGAGGCTAAAGCATATATTGCCGAAGCTGGATTCGATCCTGTATATGGCGCAAGACCACTCAAACGTGCTCTTTATGAGATCGTAGAGGACAGACTTGCTGACTTGATCTTAGAGGGTAGAGTGAGTGAAGGAAGTCGTGTAGAATTTACAATGAACGGTGAAGAGATAGAAGTAGTGGTCTCTTAAGTAAGATAGTGTTCAATAAGCTCAGGTTTACCCATGTGGTAACCTTGAGCATAATCAACTCCCACCTCTTTAATAACATCCAAAATCTCTTGTGAACTTACAAACTCAGCGATTGTTAAGACATTGAGTTTATGTGCAAGATCTACAATTGTTTCTACCATGATTCTAGAGTTTTGATCTCTGTCGATATTGGAGATGAGTGAAGCATCGATTTTGATGTAGTCAATAGGAAGATGCAGTATATGTGAGAAGTTTGAGTAACCACTTCCAAAATCATCAAGTGCAACTTTAAGACCAAAAGAGCGAACTTTTATACAAAAATCATATACCACTTGGTAATTAACAAAATCTTCTGTTTCTAAAAGCTCAATTGTAAGGAGCTTATTGTATTCAAAGCGGTTAATTTCGTCAAAAAAATGTTTCATTGTTCGTTGGTTTTCAATATCTTTTAAAGAGATATTGATAGAGCATGGTATTTTGTATTTGGCTATTGTGTTAAAAGTATGGTGTATCATAGCATTTGTAATCTTGTAGTAGATACGGTTTGCTTTTGCAACATCAATAAAGTTAAAAGGTGGAATTACTTTACCTGTTTCATCGATAAGCCTTGCCAAAGATTCATATTTTGTTGGAAGTGAGTTATTCTGGATAGGGACAATAGGCTGAAAATAAGGTATAAGGTTGTCTGTTTCTAAGGCTGTTACAAGTTTTTTGTGACATTCAATATCTTCTTTGTGGATCTTTTCAAGTTTTTTATCATCATTAAAGATGGAGATAGGGATATTACGTTTTTTTGCATCTTTTAAAGCCATATCTGTATAAGCAAGCATCT
>JAMORZ010000068.1 GCA_027063295.1 Sulfurimonas sp. | reverse complement strand
ATCGTAAGAAACGATCTCATTTTTTACACTATTTTGTGTATTACCATATTGTCCAGGCATTTTCTTACCCTTCATTACACGACCTGGCCACTCAGCATTACCGATAGAACCTGTTCTACGACCAAATCTATGACCGTGAGATGCAGGACCACCACCGAAATTCCAACGCTTCATACCACCAGAAAAACCGCGACCTTTAGTGTTGAAAGTAGATTTTAATACTTTAGCATCTGCTAAAGGAGCTAAATCTAAATCACCAGCTTCAGTATTTGCAACTTCTAAAGTTACAAAACGGTTAAACTCAGCAGAGAGGTTGTATTTCTTCTGTTGACCTTCAATTGCTTTATTCATTTTTTTACCACTGTTATAAGCAACAATAGCTTTACCTTCGTTCACTTCACACACTTTTGCATCTAGAACTCTTAAAAGAGTAACAGGTTTAGCAGGTACTGTGATAGTACGGCTCATGCCGATTTTTTCAACAATATATTCCACTATCTACTCCTATTTGTCCATAGAGCGAACTTCAACGTCCACTTCTGGTGCAAGATCTAGTTTCATTAATGAATCAACAGTCTCTGGAGTTGCAGATACGATGTCGATCATTCTTGCGTGCATACGGATCTCAAATTGCTCACGAGATTTTTTGTTAACGTGAACTGATTTAAGAACAGTGTATTTACGAATCTTTGTTGGTAAAGGTATTGGACCACGGATTACCGCGCCAGTACGCTTAACAGCCTCTACGATTGATGCTACAGATCTATCAAGTACACGATGATCGTAAGCTTTCAATTTCAAACGAATTTTTTCCATAATTTTCCTTCTAAAGAACTCGTCAGGTCTAGCCTAACTATTTAAGGGAGCGCAATTATACTCTATATAATACTTATATTCAAGGATTTAAGGGTGAAAAACAGTAATTTTAATAAATTTATTTCCTTTTAAAAAGGAAATGATAAAATACTGCTACTAAATTTTTAGGATAAAAATGGAAATTTTACTCGAAGAGTTTTATAAAACTGATCTACATGTTGATAAATATCACGATAGAAAAATCTTTATTGATGAGAATTCATACCAAATAAATGGCATAAGTAAAAGTGGTAAAACACATCTACTCAAGCACTATCTATTAGGTTTGCGAAAAAGTAGCTATCTTTATGTAGATTGTCAAGACATCAGGATCAATATCGCTGAATTTAACAAAACGATCAAACAATTTTGTAACAAAAACAAGATAGACACCTTAGTCTTTGATAACTATACACCCAATTTTGAGTTTGCAAATGTTTCTCAGCTTCTTATAGCATCGCAAACACATTATGAGATAGAATACCTACAAAATATCACCCTCTTTCCTCTTGACTATGAGGAGTTCTTGGCTTATGAACATAAGTTTGATTCCTCTGCACTTAACCACTTTTTTCAACTTGGTGGTTTACCTGTTATGCACAAGATCTCTCAAGATGAACGCAGTGTTTATCTGCAAACTCTTCTTCGCAACACACTAAATGAGATAGAGTTTGAGATCATGCTTTTTTGTGCAAGAGCATCCTCTTTGAAGATCTCTGCATTTACCATATATGAACGACTTAAAACTCAAAGAAAGATCTCAAAAGACAAACTCTATGCTGCGTTTAAAAATCTTGAATCAAAAAACTATTTGTATCTTCTAAAAAAATACAACCACACAAGAGCTACAAAAAAGATCTATCTGTGCGATACATCTTTTAAGTCAGCTCTTTCTATAGAGAAAAACTTTAGTAAACTGTTTGAAAATATGATCTTTTTAGAACTTGTAAAATCAAATACTGAGTGTTATTATGAAGATGGAATAGACTTTTATCTACCAAAGAGTGATGAGATCATTTTATGTAAGCCCTTTGCAGATGAGAGACGACTCTTTAAAAAGTTAGAAGATATCGAAGCTTTTATCTTTACCCACTCTATCAAAAAAATCACTGCAATAAGTATGAATAAAGAAGGAAGTCTCTCTCACCCTCTAGCAAGTGTTGATATAATACCATTTGATATTTGGGCTTTAGGGGATTTAGATGAATAAACTATGCGGAATAGATGAAGCGGGTCGTGGGTGTTGTGCTGGTGATTTGGTGGTGGCTGGGTGTATATTTGAAGATGAGTTTGAGCTTGAGGGCTTGAATGATTCTAAAAAAATAAGTGAAAAACGTAGAGGTGAGATGTTTGAGCAGATACTCCCTCATACAAAAAACCATATAGTGGTTATCTCCCCTAAACAGATAGATGAAATGGGTATCTCAAAGTGTATGCGTTTGGCTCTTGAGGAGATTATGCAAATGCTCAAAGCAGATGAGTACCTCTTTGATGGCAACACAACCTTTGGGGTTACAAACCTACAAACCATGGTAAAAGCTGATGGAAAAGTAGCCCAGGTGAGTGCTGCTTCTATCTTGGCAAAAGTGACACACGATAGAAACATCATCAGAGATGCAAAACTCTACCCCGAGTGGGGATTTGAAAAGCATAAAGGGTATGGAACAAAAGCCCATACAGATAAGATAAAAGCGTTTGGCTACTCCCCTATCCACAGAAGAAGTTTCAAACTCAAAGCCCTTCAACCTACCCTCTTTTAAGCACCTGCAGCATTGAGTGCTAGTCCTGCCATCTTTTGGAGGTACTCTTGAACACTTTGTTTCTCATCAAGTGTTTTTTGCAGATGAGTTAAAAAATACTCTTTTGTTTTATCATCTGCCATATTAAACGCATAAAGTACCCACTCTATATTGAGTGTTACACTCTCCTCAGCTTTTTGCAGTGTAAAGGTTCTATAAAGATTGATATCTTCACATTTTTTTAAGATATTAAGTGTGTTTTGGTAAAATTGTGGAATCTCAAAGTTCACTAAAGACTCTAGCTCCTCTTGTCTCATCAGCACATCAACATCTTCCATACCGTTACGACCAAGTACAAGTGCATCTCCAAGAACAAGCTGCTCCCCTATGAAATATGCTTTTTTCCCTTCTGAGAGTGCATTCTCATCAGTGTAGATAATATGATCTTTAAGTGTTTGAAGCTCATCGATAAGGATGGAATTAAAAAAACTATAGACAGTATTTGCCTGCATCTGAATCTCTTTAGATTCTACCTTTTGCTTTTGTGCATCTATTGCATAACTTTTCATTAAAATTCCCCTAATAATATTACATTAACATAAGTTCCAGCTTCTAAGAAACTATCTTCTTCCCCTGCTACCATAAGTGCAGGATTGTGAAGCATATTTGTTAAGATAGCTGAGCTTCCCACCTTTTTACCCTCAAAATTTACAAAGTACTCTCCATCCTCTATAACAACATTACACGCCGTAAACTCAGTAAAAGGGCTGCGTTTTTTAAAATCCTCTTGCAGTTTTGCCGCAACCATCTTGTAAGGTTGTGCTTTACCAAGCATCTTTGCTACAAGTGGGAGTGCATATAAAATAGCTGTAACAGTTGAAGAGTAAGCAAATCCAGGAAGTGCCACAATAAACTTTTGCTCTTTTTTTGCAAGCATTATATGGCGACCTGGTTTGATAGCCACACCTTTGTACACCACCTCAGCACCAAGGTGTGGAACGATATCTTTAACAAAGTCATAATCCCCTACACTCACCCCACCTGTACTGACCAAAATATCTGCACATGAGAGTGCATTTTGAAAAGTTTGCATCAATTCCTCTTTATTATCTGGTGCCGTACCTAGCTGAATCACCTCAGCACCAGCTTGTTCAAAAAGAGCTGCAAGGGTGTAATTGTTTGAGCTTCGTATCTGTGCTGGGTTTTGTGCATTTTGCCCAAGGTCTAGTATCTCACTTCCTGTTGCTATCACAGCCACACGAGGTTTTAGAGATACTTTTACCATCACACAGTTGAGCCCCGCTAAAACACCAATCTCAGCAAAACCTATCTTTGTCCCTTTTTTGATAAGAATATCACCAGCACGATACCCCTCACCCACAGGACGAACGGCATTACCTTTTGGCACCTCTTCGTTGATAGTGATCTTGTCATCTTCAAAGGTTACATTTTCTATCTGTATAAGCGTATCACTTCCTGATGGCATCATAGAACCTGTAAAGGTTTTGATACACTCCCCCTCTTTAATAGTGCGAACCTCATCATGTCCAGCAGGGTTATCACCAAGTACAACAAGCTCACCAAGAGCCATATCTTCATGACAAATCGCATACCCATCCATCGATGCGGTTGGAAACTGCGGATCGTTATACTCAGCAACCATATCTTCAAAAAGTACTCTGCCAAGAGCTTCACTCAAAGGTACTTTCTCATAGCGACTTGCATTGACACTAAGCAGATCAAGCATATTTTGACTGCTCTCATAACTTAAAAAGCTCATATCTTCTCCCCTAAGATTCCACTTCCTTTGATCGCTGTGGAGCGATCTTTTGCATAGACTCTTTTTCCATTGATGAGATCATACTTCCAGATAGGTGCAGAAGCTTTAAAATCTTCTACAAACTCATCTATAAGCTCAAGAGCAACTCTACGTTTTGGTGAGAACACTGCAGAGATGTAAGAAGACTCATGCAGCATCACATCCCCTCTGGAGTGTGCCATCTTAACTATCGCTCCTCTTTCTTTGGCTTTTTCTTGCCACAACGCAAACCATGACTCCAAGATAGGCTCATAGATATCAAAACTCAAACCATCAATACCATCTTCACTTCTTACAGTTCCTACAAACGGTATATAAGCTCCATAGTTACTTTGAGCTTGCTCTTCATACCACTCTTTTAAGATCTTTGGCACATCTAATGCACCATCATATAACTCTAACACATCACCCTCCACATACAGGTGGCAGAAGTGAAATTTTATCTCCATCTTTAAGTGCCACATCACGACTACTTACCAAAGTGTCATTTACTGCAACAGCTGAGTTTTGCAGCCACTCACCCAAAGACTCATCTTGTTGAAGTATCTGTGCGAGTTGGTTAAGGTTGTCTATCTCAAGTTCTATTGGCTCTTTTTGAATTGGGCCTAAAAATTCTACTCTTACCATTTTCATACCTTGCTCTGTTATTGTGTGAATTATATCTAAGATAAGTTAAGGTGTGTATAATTCCATTATGGTTTTTGGAAAAATAGAATATCTCAATCTTCTCCCATTTCACATATTTATGAAACGTTTTGTACAATATAGCAGTGCAAAAAAAACACTTGAATACAAAAAAAATGTTCCAGCAAAAATAAACAGGGAGTTTCATAACAAAAGAGTAGATGCTGCATTTATATCCAGTATAACAGCACAAAAACACAAACATATCAATCTTGGGATAGTAGCAAAAAAAGAGGTGCAAAGTGTCCTTGTAATCCCTGCAGACTCCCATATCCATGACAATGAATCTGCATCTTCAAATCAACTCGCAAAAATTCTTGGCATTGAAGGTCAAGTATTGATTGGAGATAAAGCTCTCAAATATGCTCTACATAACAAAGAGTACATAGACCTTGCAAAAGAGTGGCACACACGCTACCGTCTCCCTTTTGTCTTTGCACTCCTATGTTTTCACAAGAACAAACATCTTTACAAACGGATAGAGAAAAACTTTCTGAAAAAACCATACAAAATACCACAATACATTTTAGAAAAAGCATCTAATAAAACAGATATAAACAAGAAAGATATCCTCCATTACCTATCACTCATCTCCTACCACATAGATAAAAAAAGCCAACTTGGCCTTAAAAAATTCTACAAGGAATCACAAAAAAAAGTATAACCAAAGTTTGTTATAAGTATTATAGTCGTACAATTTATATTTATCCCCCCCACCAACTCTAAAAAGAGAGGTTGCTAGTGAGTTTACGCCAGAAGTTTTTAACTTTCATATTTACAATTTTTTTTAGTGTTGGTGTTTTAACACTCTATTTTGTCAATGATCTTATTATACAAATCAACGAACAATGGGCTGAAAAACTTGCCAAGCAACACCTTAACTTTGACAAACAAAAAGCACTTCTTCCTATCATGAATGAGGTCAAACTGGTAAAAAAACTTGCTCATGAGCAATCCATCATAGATATGGCACTCCATGAACAAAATGCAACACTGCTCAAAAATGGGTTGGCAACACTTGAACACTATAAAGAACTTTTTGCAAACAAAAGCTACTTTATTGCTCTGAGTAACTCAAGACACTATTACTATAATGATGCAAAAAACTCCCGCAAAGGGAGAGAGTGTATCGCTACACTCGATATCAACAACAAAAACGACAGCTGGTTTTTCCAAACCATCAAAAAAGGGGGAGAGTTCTATCTCAATGTAGATAAAGATACCAATCTTGGTGTTACCAATATCTGGATTAACTACAACATTATCCATAACAACAAAATCATCGGAATCGTTGGTACAGGTTTTAACTTGACAAAGTTTATAAAACTTTTTGTAAAAACAAACAACCCTAACGACTACAATATCTTTTTTGACAATTTTTTATCGATTCAGCTCTACCAAGATACAAAACTCATAGACTATGCAAGTATCTCCAAAGACAGCAGTGACCATATCTCACTTATATCCATTATTCAAGACAAACAAGAGGTACGAAAAGTTCAAGAGGTTGTTTCCGTTTTAAAACAGACAAAAGGGGAGGAGATCAAAACACTCTGGTTAAATATAGATGGGAAAAAATATCTAGCCAGTATCTCCTATATACCAGAACTTGATTGGTTTGATATGATGGCAATAGAGGTAAAATCTCTTCCAACCATCGGTTTAGACCATGCTTTGGTCAGTGCATCTATCATTATGCTTGTGCTTTTTACACTGTTTGTACTTTTTAATGAATTAAAAATCATCAGACCTATCAAACAAATCACCACCAATATCACAAACATCGCAAAAAATGGTTACAATACACAAATCAGGCTTTTGAAGGGTAATGATGAGATTGCTCAACTCTCCAAAGAGTTCCAAGCACTTATCAAACTTGTACAAAAAGAGAACTCAAGATTAGAAGGGCTTGTTAAAAACAGAACAGAAGAACTCTATACAAAACAGCAGTTTCTCAATACCATCATGGATAATGCCAATGTATATATCTATACAAAAGATATGCAATTAAGATACACCTATATAAACAAAGCTGGTTTAAAGGCTTTAGGTAACCTTTTACTTGAAGATGTTATTGGAACACATCTTGAAGATGTTTATGATACTCAAACCATTCAGGAGATAGAAGAGATAGACAAAGAGGTTATAGCACGAGGTGTCTCAACATCATTTGAGGAGGAGATAAGTTTTCAAAACCAAAAAAGCAAATATCTTCTTGTAACAAAAACACCACTTTTTGACAAAGATAACAATATCTATGCACTTTTAGGTATAGCACTTGATATTACACAAAGAAAAGAACAGGAAAATACCATCAAAGAGATGGCATTTTATGACTCTTTGACGAAGCTTCCAAACAGACGTTTTCTGGAGGAAAAAATTGCAAATATCATTGAACAAAAAAGGAAAAAGTATGGTGCTTTGATGTTTATAGATATAGATGACTTTAAATCAATCAACGATACCTATACACACAAGGTTGGCGATATGCTTCTTAAAGAGGTCGCAACAAGGCTTCAAAACACCATAAGATCTTCAGATACAGTTGCAAGACTTGGAGGGGATGAATTTGTAATAGCTATAGAGGAGCTTGAAGATGATTATAAACACTCCAAACAACAGGCACTTGCTATTGCAAACAAGATTCTTCTTAAAACAAATCAGGTTTACATGCTAGAACACAATGCTGATTCTCACATCAAACTCTCCTCAACACTCAGCATAGGTATTACCCTTTTTCATGAAGATGAACCAATTGATGCAATCTTCCAACGAGCAGATAAAGCGATGTATAAGGTTAAAAAAGAGCAAAAAAACGGTGTTTATCTTATTTAGAGTACTTTTTTGACAACTCTTTTTTATAAAGCTCTATATCAAAATCTTTCATATCAGATGAGCCACTCTCTATCGCTGCTGCTGCAACCGCTGAAGAGACCTCAACCACAAGACGTTTATCAAACGGAGAAGGGATGATATACTCTTTGCCATAACGAAGCTCTCTGTTGTGAACTTTGTGAAGATACTCTGGAACTTCTTGTTTTGCCAACTCTGCAAGGGAGCATGCTGCTGCTACTTTCATCTCCATATTGATCTTTTTAGCACCCACATCCATCGCACCGCGAAAGATAAATGGAAAACCTAAAACATTGTTCACTTGATTTGCAAAGTCACTTCTTCCTGTTGCTACTATCGCATCAGCTCTTGAGGCTTTTGTTTCATCAGGCATAATCTCAGGTGTAGGGTTTGCCAATGTAAATATGATAGGATCTTTTGCCATTAAAAGGATATCTTCTATACTAAAAGTTCCAGGGCGAGAGAGTCCAACTGCCACATCAGCATCCCTAAAAGCTTCTGCTTGAGTAAGTGGTGCTGGAGCTGCAAACTCTTTTTTGTACTCATTAAGATCATCTCTTGAACTATCGATTACACCTTTAGAGTCTATCATCAAGATATTTTGCACCCCTATATGTTTGTAGAGTCTTGCACATGATATAGCAGCTGCACCCGCACCAATCACAACGATCTTTAAATCTTTAATCTTTTTATTACTCAACTCACAAGCATTCATAATTGCTGCTGTTGAGATAACTGCAGTTCCGTGTTGGTCATCGTGCATCACAGGGATATCCAGTTTCTCAACAAGACGCTTCTCTATCTCAAAACACTCAGGTGCTTTGATATCTTCAAGGTTAATTCCTCCAAAAGTGGGTGAGATAAGCTCAACAGCTTTACAAAACTCATCGATATCTTCTGTTGCTACCTCTATATCAAAACTATCAAGGCCAGAAAAAGTTTTAAACAAAACACCTTTTCCCTCCATCACAGGTTTTGAAGCAAGAGCACCTATGTTACCAAGTCCAAGCACTGCTGTACCGTTGCTTATAACAGCTACAAGATTGCGTTTTGCAGTGTAGCGATAAGCAGTTGATGGATCTTTTTGAATCTCCAAACAAGGAACAGCTACACCAGGAGTATAAGCCATACTAAGATCTTTTTGTGTATCGACCCTCTTTGTAACCTCTACTGAGATCTTCCCAGGTTGTGGAAATTCATGGTAATGGAGTGCTTCTTGATCTGTAACTGCTTTATTTGACATCTTCTATCCTAAAAAAAATTTTGAAATTGTATCTAAATGTCACTTAAAATCTAGATTTTACTAAGGAAGAGAACAGTGTTTCCTTTGGTATTGTAGTAGATCCCCATAGAGTTCTTACGGGAAACAAAAACTCCCCTTCCATTAAATGCTTGAGAATTTCTAAAGATTTTACTTAGTATTTGAGTATTGAATCCCTCTCCCTCATCACTAATTTTTGTTACAATATATGTAGAGTTCACATTTGTGATCTTTGTTAAGACCACATTTATCTTTTTATCACACCCTTTTTCCAATTCTAAGAGTTTATCAACATAAATATCTTCTTGAAGATAATAATGTTTACGTTTAGAATCTATGCCAAGGTTTCCATGTTCATAAGCATTCATATAAAGCTCTGTAAAGACAAGACCCGCCTGATAGGCAACTTTTTGTTTTACACACAACCCTTCCCATAAAGCTCCATACCATTCATTTGCTTCATCAACAGCTTCAAGAGTTGTTGCAAAACTTTTTTGAGCGATAATTTCCCCTTCATTAAAATCAACCCTATTGATAAATGCAAGTGTAAAATCATCTTCTTGTATAGAGAGTTTTGTAAAGATATTATCTACTAACTCTTTACGGGTAAATGATGTTGAAAAATCATCTTCAATAAAATGGGAATATGGCAATCCATCACAGATAGTTGTATTTTCAACTATACCATCACTATAAAAAAGAAATTTCTCTATATTTTCAATGTTGTACTGCGAGATTTTAAACTCTTCTAAATACTTTGACATTGGAGGGTTGTTTGATTTGAGTTTTACCAATACACCATTTTGTGTTTGCATCAACATTACTGGCATTGCAAACTTGGAATAATAAATCTCGTTATGTTCCCTATCAATAAGAATATAATCAATAGCTAAAGCCTCTTCATCAAGTAGTATTTTTTTAATGTATTCAAATGTTTCATGCACTAAAAGGTATAAATCAAAATGATCATGCTGTATCATTTTATCAATAATATGATTCACAAAAGATGTCATTATCATCGATGTCAATGAAGCAGAAAGCCCTTTGCCCATTCCATCTACAATCAAATAAAATGTTCTATATTCATCGAGTCTTCTTGAAGTATATGCATCACCACTGAGTACATCTAAAGGTTGGTAAAGAAAATCGATAAGCAAGAAGCTATCATTTTCTCCACCCATTTGATAATAAAAATCATTTCTAAGAATATTGAGTTCTTTTTCAAAACCCAACTCTTCTTGATATGTTGTGTAGCGCTCTTTTTCTTCTAACTCTTTGAGTTTTTGTTCATTTTCTTTCTCTTGCATACTTAAATCTTAAACTTACTTAACTCTTTCTCAAGCTGTTGAGCATCTCTTGCAAGATTATTGACAGAGCTGTTTACATCATCTCTTAGTCCAGAGTTTGTTTGCACAATATCGATAATCTCATCCATAGTATCTATAAGAAGTTTTGTTTTTGTCGCGATATATGTACTTTGATGCATCACATCTGTTGATTTTTTCGATGTAACCACAAGTGCTTCTTTTGCTTCATGCGAAGACTCTATAAGTTCTTGGGCAGAAACTGCTATAGAGTGTATGTTTTGAGATGTGTCATCAGTTTCTTCTGCTATCTCAACAACATTTTGAGTAATAAGATTTACATTTGCACCTATCTCACCAAGTGATTTTTGAGTTCTCTCCGCAAGTTTTCTCACTTCATCAGCAACCACGGCAAAACCACGACCATGCTCACCTGCACGGGCTGCTTCTATGGCTGCATTGAGTGCAAGAAGATTAGTCTGATCTGCTATATCAGAGATAATACTCAGTACATCTTTAATGTTACGTGCTTGTTCACTCAGTGAAGCAACTTTTTGAACAAGGTTTTGCTGCTGTTCACTACCATCTTCTATCGATTTCACAACCGAATCAAGCTTCGAGATAAAACTATCTAGCACATTGTATGTATTATCAAGATCTTCTGTCACTGTGATTGTAGATTCTTCAACATTGTTAAGTCTTTCACCAATATCTTCTATAAACTTATTGACATCTGTTATCTTTTCATCTTCAGTTTTTCCATTGATCGTCAATGTCTCAACAACACCATTGAGTTTTTCACTTTCTCGTTTCGTTGTATTTGCAACATTTTGGGCATGATTGACACTCTCTTTAAACGCGATCACCATCTGGTGGACTGCTTGAGAGATCTGGGAAATCTCATCTTTACCATTTACAACAACATCACAGGTTAAATCAAGTTGACTCGAAACACACTTAAGTTTTTCCAAGCTACTGTTTACACTTCTGTTTACGCTTCTACTTATGATAAAGATAACACCAAAAAGGATCAATGCAAAAGCACTGTATCCAAACAAAGTTACCGCTGTAGTCGTTTTTGAATTTAATTCAAGCCTATCTAAAATCTCTGCATTATGTTTTGCCAGTGCATCATCTACCTGTTTTAGAAGATTGATCTTTTTCGTAATGGTCTTAAACCACACTTCACTATCTACACCAAAGCCTCCAAGAGCTGCTTTCTCTTTTGCGATAGTTCGCATTTGATTTACTTCACTAACCACAGGGGAGTTCATAGTAGTTTTGTAATACTCTTTTGACTCATCAGAAGCGATGCTTAAAAAAGCTTCCATATAGGCATTTTGTTCTGCTAAAAGTGTTATAAATTTTGCAAACATTCCATTGGCAAACTTATCTGCACCAAATGTAGCACTCAACACTGCTCTTTCTATACCTGCTCTCTCTTTTGATTTTAAAAAATTTGCATAAGCATCAAGTGCTTTTATCAACTCAGGTTCTTGTGCAAGTTTTGCTGTTAAAGAGATGATATTGAGAATTTTTTTGTTCACATTTGTGTAGTAAGAAACTTCATCTTTTAAAGATATGCTCAAGCTATCAACTTGCGAACGTACCTGCTGAAGTTTTTTTACATCATTTCTAAATGCATTAAGCTCATCTTGAAGTTCTTGCGAAAAAGAACTCAAATCAAGTTGAGTTATATAATCTTCTAACTGCTGCATCTTTGTATCTGTTTGTGACCTTTGTTTTGGCAACATAGATGCAAACTTTTTACCTTGAGAACCGATAAACCCTGCACTTTTACCACGCTCTTTTTGTGTTTCGTGAATCAGCAAACTCAATTTTTCAGATAATACACTTAACTCTTTAGCCTGAATAATAGAATCTCTTTGAGAGAGTGCCTTCTTCAAAGTCAACCCAATCACAACCAATGCAAAAATTGTTACAATAGCTATAATTATATTAAGTCTATTTTTTATGCTCATCTAAATCTTCTTTACATTAAAAAGTGAAACTAGACTTAAGTCATCTAAAAGATCTACAAGTTGATCATTACCTATATACATCTTTAGTTTCACCTTGTCTTTTAAAACAATTTTATTAAAGTAGCCCACCACTGATGATGTAATAGAAAGAGAATCTTGAATCACAACATCAATGCTGTCATTTCCAAGAAGCACATTATCTATACTAGATTTGATTTTTTGATAATCACTTACTGATTTAATATTACCTACTATAGTAATCTTGTTGCCTGAGTTTGAAATCTCCATAAAGGAATCCTTTTTTCATTACTTCTTCACTAATAATAACAAATAAAATCTCAATTTTTTATAAGTTGCAGCCAATCTTTCATTTTCTTTTCATAACCTATATCTTTTAGAGCTACAAAATATAAATCTTTTGTTAAATAATGCTGTTTCACATACCCTCCAAAATCGTGTGGATAAAGATAGTTTTCGTTTTGTTGTGTAATATTTTTTGGGATCTCGAGTATCTCTCCAGCTCTCACAGCACGAAGTGCTGCGTTTATCGCTTCGTATGATGCGTTTGATTTAGGAGATGCACACAGATAAATGACAGCCTGAGCTAAAATAATGCGTGCTTCTGGATAACCAATCTTACTTACGCTTGTCATACACGATGTTGTAAGTGTGAGTGCCTGTGGGTTTGCATTGCCTATATCTTCACTTGCTAGTATCACAAGTCGTCTGGCGATAAACTCAGCACTCTCCCCACCCTCTATAAGTCTTGCAAGGTAGTAGATAGCTGCGTTTTCATCACTTCCTCTGATAGACTTAATAAGAGCAGATGTCAGATCGTAAT
>JAMORZ010000067.1 GCA_027063295.1 Sulfurimonas sp. | reverse complement strand
CTACAATGGCAGGCTAATTTAAATTAAAAGAAACACAAAAGGTTGAGAAATGATTCAGAAGTTTATGTCCAAGTTTAAAAAAAGTGCTAAAAAAACAACAGTACCTTACAACTCACGACTAATCCAAAAATTTGAAAAAGATCATAAAAAAATAGTACAACTTGCCGGAAAAATTGCGCAAGCTATAGAGGAAAAAAATCGTAAAGAGATTACAGAATCATTAAAAAACTTTAAAGTTGCACTACTTGGGCATTTTATGGAAGAAGATACTGCACTTTACCAATACCTAAAAGAGTATTACAAAGATAACCCTTCTGTGTATGAACTTATCTTAGAATTTTATAGTTCTATTAAAGAGATACAACAAAAACTTTTAGATTTTTTAAATAAATATACAAGAGAAGATATCCGCTATGACAGTATGTTTGAAAGAGAGTTTCAAGAGATTGTCAAAACCCTTGCAACTCGTGTAGAATCTGAAGAAACAAGCCTTTATACTCTATATGTAAAATAAAATATATTTTCAACAAAAATGATCTATATATTATTTTTACTCTTTAGTTTACTTATCATTTTTTTCGCTTATTATCAGTGGCAGTATTTTATGGTATTTACTCCAACATATTATCGAGAAGAACAACTTTTAGATGGTTGTGAACTTCTCACTGCAACAACACCTGATGGAGTAGATCTTGAGGGTGCTTTATATGAACCACAAAAACCCACTGCAACACTTTTGGTTTTTGTAGGGAGAAGTCATGATGCTGTGGGGCTTATCAACAAACTTTCTCTCTTATATCCACAAACAAGAGTTATAACTTTCAATTATCGTTCGTATGGAGAAAGTGGGGGTAGTTTAAGTGAAAAATCGCTTTTATCAGATGCACTTTTTTTAGCTGATTTGGTTCAGAAAAATTATGGTGATTTTTATCTACTAGGATTCTCTCTTGGTTCAAACCTTGCTGCTTATGTCTCACAACAAAGAGACTCTAAGGGTGTATTTTTAGTAGGTGCATTTGATTCTTTAAAAGCACTTGCAAAAACCAAGTTTAAGTTTGTTCCACCACCATTTCGTTACAAGTTTGACACACAAAGTTATATGCAAAACAACAATACTCCAGCATACATTTTTGTCAGTAAAGATGATGAGATAACTTACATACAAAACGCAAGAAACCTTCAAAAAAAGAGTAAAAACATTATCTACTATAAAGAGTTCTCAGGACTAAGTCATAAAGAACTATTATGGGATAAAAATGTGGTTACTAAAATAAATGAGGTTATGAAGTGATGAGTTTTTCACTTATACTTAAAAAAGGTATCTCTTGGTGTTTTGAACCTTTAGGGATGATCTTTATTCTTCTTGGCATCGTGATATATTTTATTATCACTAAACGCATCCATTATGGAAAAATACTCATAACAGTAACAACAGCTTTACTTTTTTTTCTTTCATATCCACCATTAGCAAATTTTTTAGTTACTCCTTTAGAATCATACTACACAAAGTTTGACCCACAACAACATAGTGAAATAAAATATATTCATGTCTTAGGTAATGGACACAATACAGATGAAACGCAACCAATCTCTTCACATCTGAATGATGCTGGAACAAAAAGGGTACTAGAGGGTGTACTTCTTTACAAATCACTTCCAAGTGCAAAACTTGTCTTTACAGGATATGCTGGTCGTACAAAAATATCAAATGCACAGATGAATGCACAACTCGCTTTAGTACTTGGTGTCAAACAAGAAGATATCATTATTAGTCCAAAACCAGAAGATACACAAGAGGAAGCTCTTTTTATGAAAAGTGTTGTTGAGAATGAAGCGTTTGCTCTGGTAACTTCAGCAACACATATGCCAAGAGCTATGATGTTATTTGAATCACTCAACATGCATCCTATCGCAGCACCAACTGATTTTAAATCAACAGATGAAAACCTTTTTTTAAAATTACCTAGTGCATACTACCTTTATATATCACAAGTTGCCTTGCATGAATATCTTGGGATAATATGGGCAAAACTTCGTTCTTAGTAGGTGATCTTACTTAGGTAAAGTCCATTTGGTGGTGCAAGTGTAACTTTGTGATTTATATCACCTGAGAGTTTTTCTGTAATCTTTTTGGCATCAAAACGCAAGAGTGCACTAACCATCATACGGATCTGTGAGCGTAAAAAACCGTTTGCTTCAAAGTAAAGGACAATATAACCTTTATGTTTATAAGCAAAAGCTTTGTAGATGATACGTCTAGTGGAGTTTACCTCACTTCCTCTTTTGAGAAAATAGACAAAATCGTGCTCTCCTATAAAAAGGGAAATATTTTGCTCTATTTTGGCAAAATCTACTTTTGGAAGATAGGTGATAAAATCACTCTCAAAAGGGTTTACCTCCCCCTCTTTTATGATGTAACGATAACTGCGTTTTTTAGTGCTAAAGCGAGCATGCATATCATCAGCAACTTGGTAAATAGCTCTGATACGGATCGTGGATGGAAGCATTTGGTTGAGAACTCTTTTGAGCTTTACAAGATCCTGCCAAAATGGTGGTAGATCAAAGTGACACACTTGAGATGTAGCATGTACACCTCTATCTGTTCTCCCACTTGCAACAACACGATAGTTGATACCAACTCTACTGAGTGCATCTTCTATATGTCCAAAGATAGTATTTGGTGTCTCTTTTTGTATCTGAGAGCCCAAATAACTTGCACCATTGTATGCAATCTTTGCAAACACTCTCATCTAAAACCTTTTTACAATTGTTTTACGGTAAATAAAGTACGTTACACTCAACCAAACAATAATAACAGTCTCAACAGTATGATAGCTAAGAACATTTTTTAAACCAAGAGTCATACCATAATATGCAGCGATACTTAAAAAGAGATAGAGGTAGATTCTTGATTTTTGGTGCCTAGCATGAACAATCCCAATTGCTGCTGCAAAAAAGAGCCCAAGAACTGGAAGTAAAGAGATGAGAAGATCGACAATGAACATATTTTTTTTGTTTTTTGCTCTAACATCAGATCTCCAGTATTCAAGTGTGGTTTCATACTTTCGCACATCTGTTTTCATACTATCGTTGATATACATCACTTCAAAATTAACTTGAGAAAACTTCTCCTTTGAGTAGCTATAAGCTTGACCATGTGTTAAACGCAAACGTAAGATTCCATTGTTGTTGATAATCTTCGCATGACGTGCTGCTATGAGCATCTCCTCTTTTTTTGTTTTGTTAAAAAGAAACACTTTAGAGTAACTTCCATCTTCATTATCTTCTCCAAAATACAATAACCAGTCTCCAAAACTGTGTCCAAACTCTGATGCTGAGAGGTTGAATTTTGCTTCACTTTTTTTCTGGTTTAAAAAGTTTCTTGAGATATTACTCGTATGTGGAATAAGAACAAAAAAATCAAAGAGTAAAATAACACTTAAAAAAAATGCAGGTTTAAACAGTGTTTTTAAGATAAAAGCTGGTTTGATACCAAGAGCAAATAAAACAACGATCTCGTTATCATTTGAGAGTTTAAAAAGAGATAGTGCTGATGCAATAAAAAAAGAGATAGGCATTGTAAAAAACAAAATCTCTGGCAAAATAAAAAGGCAAAGTTGTACCATATCTAAAATAGTGAGTTGGATTACTGCTGTATATGTTGCAAGTTTTATCATAAAGATAACAGATGCAATACTAAAAAGCGGTAAAAAGATAGAGATAAACAGTGATGAAAGGTTGTTTATGAGATATTTTTGTAGTTTATACACCCATCTATCCTAGTGAATTGATATAGTTCATAATCTCGCTGTCAAAAAGCATCGTAATAAATGTCGCAGCTGCCAAAAAAGGGACAAAAGGAACACGCTGTTCTTCAGCAGATTTTCCAAGAAGTAAAATCATCACAGGGAGTGCTAAAATAGCAGAGAGAAAAACTCCAAAGAGTGCAAGCTTCACCCCAAGGAGTGCTCCCATTGTTGCACCAACCATGATATCACCTTCCCCCATCGCTTCTATCATCGGTGTTCTATCGTAATGTTTATTCCATGATGTTTTTGTTTTGAGTCCTGCTCGATATACTGATGATGTAAGATAGTAAGAGAGTGCAAAACGCAAGAGTGTAAAACCACCAGCAAACAAAAGTGCATTTTGAAAATTTACCATCACTCCTGAGATTCCCCATGCACCAAGTACACTAAAAACAATCGCTAAGAGATTAAGTGAATCTGGAACCATTTTATATTTTAGATCGATCATAGAAAGAGCAAGAAGCATCAAAAAACTCAAGGAGATAAACAGTGTAGCAACCCCTACACCATATTTTGCTCCCATCATATAAAAGATAAGCATACTACTTAACTCTATAAGTGGGTATTGCCAGGAGATAGGTGCTTTACAAAAAGAGCATCTACCTCTAAGTAATATCCACGAGAGCAAAGGGATATTGTGCCAAGGTTTGAGCTTATTGTTACAGCTATAGCAGTATGAAGAATCAAAAACAACACTCTCACCTTTTGGAATACGCAAAATAACCACATTTAAAAATGATCCAAGAAGTAGTCCAAGTATGGAGAAGATAAAGAGTTCCATCTACTTTAAACCCCCAAAACGTCGCTCAACCTTGTTGAATTTTTTGATGATCTTCTCTAACTCTTTTGTACTAAAGTCAGGCCATAAAGTATTTGTGAAAAAAAGTTCTGCATAAGCAGCTTGCCAAAGCAAAAAGTTAGAAAGACGCTTGTCTCCCCCTGTGCGGATAAGCAAATCCACATCGTGTTTACAATCTAATGTATTGCTAAACATCTCAGGTGTGATGTCACCTTCTTGATTTTTAAGGGTATTGATAGCACGGATCATCTCATCTTGTGCACCATAGTTGAGTGCTAAGGACTGGATAAGTCCATCACAATGGGAAGTCTCTTTTTGAACCATCGCTATGGTTTTTTGAAGTGATTTGGAAAAAGCTCTTATATCCCCAATAGGCTCAAAACGAACATTGTTTTCAAGGTAAACTTCAAGTTCATTTTTAAGGTAGTTATCAAGCAGTTTCATCAAAAACTCCACTTCAAGGCGTGGACGTTTCCAGTTTTCTGTAGAGAAAGCATAGAGTGTGAGTCTCTCTATATCTTGAGAGTTGGAACAGTATGTTGTGATCTCTTTAACCACTTTTGCACCAGCCTCATGCCCTTTGATACGTTTTTTTCCCTGAGCCTCTGCCCATCTGCCATTGCCATCCATGATGATGGCTATATGTTTTGCTTGATTCATTGTAGTTTCTCCAGTTTAGCTGCGTTTTGGAGTATCTCAAAAGAGAGTTCAAGCTTTGAATCTTCTGGAAGAGAGGTGATACCCTCTTGGGTAATAAACTCAATAGCATTGCTCTCTGTTCCAAAACTTGATGAGTTTTTTAAAAGATTTAAGCAAACTCCATCAAGAGATTTTGCATTGAGCATATTTTGAGCATTTTGGAGTGCATTTTCTTTGTCCATCTCTGCTTTAAAACCAATGGTAGTGATACCATCTTTGTCTATCTCTTTGAGCAGGTCTTTGCTCTTTTTGAGTTTGAGCTCCCACTCCTCACCCAAAAGCTCTTTTTTGAGCTTTCCTTCTTGTGCAAACGCAGGAGTGTAGTCACTCACAGCTGCTGCCATAAAGAGGTAAGGCTTTTTTTGTATAAGATGAATATGCTCATCTCTCATAAGGGTCGCTTTTGAGAGTTTCCCTTTTTTTGCGATACGGATAGAATCGACAAGGTACTCATACATCTCTTCACTACTTTGAACATCAATGGTATGCATATCTGCTGGGAGTTGTGTGTCAAATCGTGTTGCGATGAGATTGACATCTGCACCTTTGCAATAAAGTGCTGTTGCGAGTGCTGAAGCCATTTTTCCACTTGAGAAGTTTGAGAGGTAGCGTACATCATCTATCTTCTCAAGAGTTCCACCACCTGTGACTATCACCCGTCTATCTTTCCAAAACTCCTCTTGAAGAAGCTCCCTTGCAGCTGCCCAGAAGATATCGATACTCTCAGCCATAGCACCATCACCTGTTGTTTTACATGCAAGTTCTTTTGTCTGCGTTTGAAGTATGGTGTAGTTTGCAATACCAAGCATCTTCATATTTGCCTGTGTGATGGGGTTTTGTATCATGTTTGTATTTGCTGATGGTGCAAGAAGTTTTACCCCTGGATAAGCAAGTGCAGAGGATAAAAGTATATTATCAGCGATTGCATTTGCAAGTTTTGCGATGGTGTTTGCAGTAGCTGGAGCGATGATGAAAAGATCTGCCCACTCTGTTATCTTGATATGGTTATGATCATCTGCCCACGATTCGTTACTGTCTGTAAGTACCTTGTGTGATGTGAGTGTCTCAAAACTCAAAGGTGTCACAAATTTTTGTGCTGCCATACTCATCACCACTCTTACCTCTGCTCCTGCTTTTGTTAAAAGTCTGACAAGTTCAAGTGATTTGTAGATAGCTATTGAGCCAGTTACACCAAGAAGAATTTTTTTGTTTTTTAGTAAATTTGTAGGTATAATCATCGTTAAAATCTTTATCTATCTGTTTCCTGTTATTTTACCCAATTTTTGAAAAATATCACCTTTTTAAGTTAGATTTATAACTCTAAGAACTACAATTAGAAATAATTGACGAAAAATCACACAAAAAAGGTATACACCATGACAAAAGCACTGTTAGAAAATATCGACTCTATTCCAGCACTTCCTGAGTCTGTTTAAGAGGAATTTAGGCTTGCATGTGACAGACAGATGGCCTTGATGATAAACTGGTTACTAAGAGAAGAGTCCAAATCTTTACCTATCTTGGCTCCTGCAGCTTTTTTAGTAGATATTGGTCGTGTGATTATCTCAAAAACTTTAATAGAAGATGAAAAAACAGATATCATCCAACAAGCTCTTTTAGCTGGTGAAGATATCACAGCAGCTGAGAAAACTGCATGTGGAGCACAAACAACAGATGTTACAGCTACACTGTTTCACAAATGGAATCTTGATCCTAATATTGTGCATATTATCCGTTATAGTGATGATCCTGAGGGAACAACAGAAGATGATAGAAGAATGGCAGCACAGCTAAAAGCTATTCGAGAGACAGTACTTCCAAATGGTGAGATAACTGAGGAATCTATGGAAGTTGCAAGAGAGACGATAGAGGAGTTTGGACTTAACTTAAAGAGTTATGAAAAAGCAGTTGAGAGAGTGATGGGCGAAAACTAGATGACACTTAAACACTTTTTTATTCTTACACTCTTACTCTTTTTCACTCAAGGCTGCAAAAAAGAGCCAACTCCCCCAAAAGAACTCGATAGCTCACAGATAATAAGTCAGCAACAGAAGGTAAAAAAAGCTTTTAATGAAGTAGATACTCTCAAAGAGAGACACTCTGTGTGGTTTGATAGAGAACAGAGTGTGCCTCTTGTTATCATCACAACAGCATATATAGACAACCAAGTTCTTAAACTCAAAGAGTATAAAGCATATAAAAAACTTGCACAAAAACTTACCAAAAATAAAAACATCTTAGGAAAAGATATAGGTGAAAAGTTCTCCTCTGTAAAGTTTGTTGATTTTGATAAAGATGAGAGTGCACAACTGAAATTTCATGCAGTTTATAAACTCCAAAACTCCGATAAAGAAAAACTTACAGATATACTTACACCCAAAAAAGAACAAAACGGTGCTGAACTTTTAGTTCGTATCAACTTCGAAGAGTTTAAAAAAGGTAACCTCACTATAGAGGGGTATAAAACTATAAAACAAATAAATAAAGAGAAAAACTCCTAGTACTTTAGACTAAGAAAAACAGGTTATGATAAACTCTCCATAAAAGAGAAAAACCAAGCGATCTGGAGTGGAAGTTCTGATAACACATTGATGTATTGGTATATTAAAAGCAATCTCTTCAACAAAGAGTATTAAGAGACTAAAATAGCTAGTACAATTTAATAAAATATAGTACAATGCGGAAAATTAAAGGTATATAATGCAGGTATTTGGAAAATTCTCAACAAATTTTGATATGGATTACTTAGTAGAACACTACCTCTACATTAGTAATACTGAAGATGAAAAACTTTCAGTTGAAGATTTAAAAATGATGTTAAAGAAAAAACGCAAGTCTGTTGCGGGTACGGTTTTTCTCTATAATCCAGAAGTTGCACCAAAAGGGTACAAACTCAGCCGTTTCTTACAAGAAGATGGTTTTGAAGCATACGATGAATATGTTGAGCTCAATGATGATCCAAAAGCATACCTACTCAATGCTGCATTTAAAGAGCATTACAAAGGAAAACTCATAGAGATAAAATATCTCTTTAACTACAACAGAGAAAATATAGAGCCAACTGCTGTACTTGAAGAGTTTGATGCTGATCTTGATAAACTCAATTCAACGCAACTTACACGGTATGATAGAGAACTAAACTATCAAGATATACCAAATATCCGTCTGAGTGGAAAGTTTGTTTTCTTTGGGATGGGACATAAGTATGACAGACATCATAAAAACATTATCGCTTATGCAATAGCACTCTCAAACCATATCCACAAACTAGATAAACAGATTGTTTTTATGTATGATAAGAACTATGATGAAGATGAGTGTAGAAAAATCGCTTACTTCCTCTCACCTTATGCAACAGGAAAGATGAGAGATATTCGTGCAAATGCTTTGAAAGAGGTATTTAAAGAGATACCTCCCAAGTTAGTACAGATTCGTTAAACTCTATCTTTTTAAAGTTTATCAAAAAGTTTATCAACAGCTTTGACTGTTTTTAAACTGAGTGTCTCTAGATCAAACCCTAGAGCTTCTCTATCTAAAACAACTTCTATACTCTCTTGTAAAAGTTTATTATCTTTTGCATCATACATGTATATGTTCAGAGGAACTTGTATCTTTTTCCCATTTTTTTCCAATGCTTTATTGAGAAGATCTTCATCAAACTTTGCAAACAAGATATGAGAAACACCATTTTGTTTTGCTATCTCAGATAAAGAAGTAGTATCAATAGCTTTGTAAAACTTCTCAATACTTGCTTCATCTGCTCTTTTTGGAAGTAGTGTTTCCCCCATATATACAATATCTTTAAAATGCACTGTTTGACGTTGTCTATGATTTTTTATAGCCTTTAGCATAGCATCTCCAAAAGCATCATAGATAAACTCCACTACATCATCTATAAGAAGATTCATATCTTGAACATTTTTTATTTGAGGATACTTTACACTCACAAATCCCATCTCTTTAACTACACTTGCATTTAATAGTGATGCAGTTACAAGCAAACTTACACCTAAAAGTAATTTTTTCATCTATTTTTTCCTTTCCTTGCCCACCTTGCAAAAAACCTTGCAGGAGCTATCTGTTTGGTTATCTCTTTTTTCTCAAGTACCAACTCTCGTAACATCTTTGCAAGATATGGTGCAAGAACAAAACCATACCCACCATTGCCATTTATCATAAAAAGATTTTCAAAGTACACAAACTCATCAAATGCAACATCTTTCCTCTCTAAACGCCTTTTGAGTTTTTGTACTGTCTTTTGAGAATCTACAACTTTTCCAACAAGAGGCATATAATCAGTTGAACCTGAACGCAGTCCAACATAATCTTGCACTATCTCTATATCATCTACCTGCAAAGTTTTTCTCATCTTTTGTAAAAGCTCATCTCTACCCTCTTGTATATTATAAGGCAAGGGTGTTCTTTGGGGATGGTAGTGAACATTATGTGTTGCACCAACTGCACAAAGTTCATTTGGCAGCGATGCGATGGAGACAAATTGATGGAGTGCACTATCTAAAGGCTCAACCCCTTTGAGATCAACCCTATGCCCCCAAATACCACGAATACCAATATATGGCTCATCTATCAAGGAGTTGTATGCTCCTGTTGATAAGATCACACTTTGTGCTTTATACTTGTTATTGAGAATCCACACCCCATCTTTGCACTCTAAAGTATCTATCTCTTCTGTTTTGTAACAAATATTTTCCAAAAGAGCTTTACACATACTCTGAGCATCTACAAGTCCACTTTTGAGTGATACCATCTCTTTTGATTGTATATCCAAATTGAGTCTTTGAAGTGTCTCTTTTGAGGGAGTAAGGAGTTTCAATGTTGTTTGATTTTTATAGTGCCTCAACATCTTTGCATCATCTTCATCTTTTGCAATATGAAGTAACTTTTTTTGCATAAAATGTTGTGGGAAATAGTTTGTGTAAAACTGCATTGAGTAAAGAAATGCATCCTCTATAAGCTCTTTGAGTTCACCCTGCTTTGAAAACTTTGGGGAGATAAAAGCACCAGCAGCACCACTTCCCCCTTTTGCTATACCATCCTTGTCAAAAACAACAACACTTTTGTTGCTTTTATGAAACTCATAAGCTGCTGTAGCACCATTGATCCCTGCACCAATAACAGCTACATCATATACCTTAGTTGGCATCACTCGCACTTCTTATACTGTATCTTTTTAAGATTTTTTGCTGTGCTTTTTGAGCTTTTTTTGTATCAATAGCTATCTCGATACCTCTTGCATTACGTAAGATAATATACTTTCCTTTATATCCTTGAAGTATCTTCAAAAACTCTTTAAAGTCTTGAAACTTTTTGCCATTGATCGTATCTATCTGCCACATTGAAATACCATGATCACCTCTGTTACTTTTGTCTGCTAACACCCTTAAAAGAACAACAACTTCATCTTTTTGTGGTGTCGCCCACTCAAGTAAGCTTTTCTTAACATCTAAAGAAGATTTTCTTCCAGAGACAACAAGTAAGTTTTTACTTAGAGGAGAAAACACATACCCACCATAGATATAATAACGTGGCATCACATCATGCTCGAGTGTATTGACAAGAAGATCATCATCAGCAATATGCACAATAGGAATACTTACAAGCATCTTTTTCCCATCTCTGAGTATCTTCATCTCTACACTATCACCAAGTTGTTTTTGCTCAACATAGTACATAAAAAGTGTATATTGTTGTGGCATAAACTCTACTGTTGCATCATTTTGAATAGGATGCCCATCGATACTTAACAAGATATCATCTTTTTGCAACAATTTAGAGAGGTTGGAAACCTGAGCAATATCAACAACACGAATGCCTGTTGTATTTTTATCCATCTTATACACTTCACGAAGTGCTTGATTTTGCATTCTTTGTATATCTATACCAAGATTTCCAAAACCGTCGTACTTTCCATCTTCAACATCTTTTAAAAAGTGTTTGATGATGGTGGTAGGTACAAGATAGCCTATATTTTGGCTACGTGTAATCTGTTGCATCACAACACCTACAATCTTGCCATTACTCATCGCTGGACCACCACTGCTTCCAGGATTTACGGCTGCATCTATCTGTATAGCGAGAAAAGATTCTCGTGAATGTGCATAACGATTATGCTCTATCCTAGAGACAATTCCAGTTGAAACACTCAAGGAGTTGCCACCCATAGGAAAACCGTAAACCACTATCTTTTGTTGTATCTTTGGAAGATTGCCAAGCTGGAGAGGCTTTGATCCTTGAAAAAACTCTTTTTCTTTTACTTTTAAAAGTGCTAAATCTGCTTGATGAGAAATAAATTCCACCTCTGCTTCGTAGCGTTTTGTTTGCCCAAAACGTTTCACTTCAACAAATGTTTCGTTTGCTACAACATGTGCATTTGTTAAAATACGATTACCAGAGATGATAGAACCCGACCCATGGGAACGTCTTGTTGAAACATTCCATGGGCTTGAATAACTTGGAGTTTTTGATACTGTATAGATTTTTACAATAGAATCTTTGATCATATCTTGAGCAAATAACGTTGCACAAAACAACAAAGAGAGTGCAAAAATCTTACCAAACATACTAAACACTCACCTCTTTAATATCTGCGATCTTTAAAATAGCTTTATAGATAGAAGCTACAAGAGCTTTGCGGTTGTTTTTAAGTGCTTCATCTTCTGCGTTTACCATCACATTTTCAAAAAAGTTGTCTAGCTCACCTTTAAGACCCAAGAGTGCATCTAACTCCTCTTCGTATGAGCTGTATTGTGCGTTTGATACTTCTGAGAAACACTTATAAAGCTTTTTCTCTGCTTCATCTTCAAAAAGTTTCTCATCTATATTTAACTCCAAGGAAAGATCCATATCTTTTGTGATGTTAGCAACACGTTTAAATGTCGAGCTCACTTCATCAAACCCTTCAGAGTTTACAAGGTTGTCAAGAGCCTCTATCTTTTGTCCAAGTGCTAAAAGTTCTCTCTCACCCGATGCGAGTACAGCTTCGATGATAGATGGATTTACCTTGTAAAACTGCTTGATACGTTCTAAAAAGAACTTCTCTAGTTTCTCAAACTCAAACGCAGCATAGTTTTGTGCGAGTTGAAACATACTCTCTTTGATATCAAATCTGAATCCAAACTCATTGACAATTCTGATGATACCGTTTACCGCACGGCGAAGTGCAAACGGATCACGTGAACCAGTTGGGATCTGATCTATTGAGAAAAGTCCAAGCAGGGTATCTAACTTCAGACTCATCGCAACGATGGCACTCAGTGGTGTTGTAGGAAGTTCACTCTCCTCACCTGCTGGTAGATACTGCTCTTTTATAGCAAGTGCAACTGCATCGCTCTCTCCTGCTTCTTTGGCATAGTAGTACCCCATAAGCCCTTGAAGCTCAGTAAACTCATACACCATCTCACTCATAAGATCAGCCTTTGCCAAATCAACTGCTCTCTCAAGATCCTCTTTTGATCCCTCTGGTGAAAACATATCATATAAAGCAAGTGCGATCTTTTTCTCACGTTCTATCTTATCTGCTACACTTCCAAGCCCTTTAAAAAATGCAACTTTCTCAAGTCCAGCAGTTGAGAGACCATTTTTAAGGTCATTATCCCAGAAGAAAAGTGCATCTGCAAGGCGTGGGCGAAGTACCCTTTCATTTCCTGCGACCACTTCACTAAAGTCATCTGTAAGTGCATTTGAAACCACAACAAACTTATTGATAAGTTTACCATCTTTAAACACAGGAAAATAGCGTTGATGCTCTTTCATAGATGTGATGATAACCTCAGGTGGCAAACGCAAGAACTCCTCATCAAAACTTCCTAGCAGTGGTGTAGGGTTTTCTGTGATCGCTACTACTTCATCTAAAAGCTCTGCATCTATCTCGATATTTACACCGTTTTCTTGCTCTATCTTTTCAAAAGTAGTGAGGATATCGCTACGGCGCTCATCTTGAAAAAGTGTTACCCCACCCTCTTTGAGTGTCTCAAAATACTCCTTGATCCCTTGTACCTCTACTGTATCAAAGTTTGCAATG
>JAMORZ010000066.1 GCA_027063295.1 Sulfurimonas sp. | reverse complement strand
CTCACACAACTTGCTCTTGATGGTGGAAACTTTAGAACTGCAAATGCACTCTCTGCTGTTAAGAACACAACGGGAGCTATATTTGAAGCTGGATATGGTGGTGCACTTACAATGCTTGGATTTGCAGATAAAGCAGCTGAGTATGTAACAGGACACAAACCACTTGGTAGTTTAGCTGCTTGGAGTGGACTAACAAACTCTAATAACCTTGTGCAAGAGGGTATAAAAACAGTAGATAATGCAGGAGCAACAGCAGCAAAAGCAATGCTTAATGCACAAGACCTCTATGAGGGCACTCATAGTGTTGTTGGAAGAAAACAAGGACAAAGCACAGCAATGGGAGAACTACTTGGATATGGTTCTCTCTCGCAACAAACAGGTTCTGTTTCAAAGCATATAGACAGTTCGTGATATATTTGATATTGCAGTAGCAATAGATAAAGATAAAAATATATCTAAAGATTAATGCAAAAAATGTTCCAACTTTTTAAGATTACAAACTTTCTTTCAGTTTAAATACCCTACAATAAATAAAAAATTTGAAAAGTTGGGTTATGAGAATAGATAAGTTTTTAAACTCTGTAAACATCACAAAACGTCGCTCCATTGCTCAAGATATGTTGGCTAACAAAGTGGTTGAGATAAACGGTGTTGTTGTCAAACCTAGTAAAAATGTAGATGTGGGTGATATCATCACCATCAACTACCTTGAGAGTTCAAAAAAGTATGAAGTGCTCTTGCTTCCAGCTACAAAGTCCACACCAAAATCTGAACAACACAAGTATGTAAAGGAGCTATGATGAATTATGAAGAATCAAAAGCAAAGTTTGAAGCACTCTTTAAACAAGAGATGAACTCAGATGAGATGAGGGAGTTTTTGCTCTCTATGAAACTCGATGGGAGTACATCGGTTGAGAGTATCGCCGCAGCTGCTGAAGTGATGAGAGCAAACGCAATCGCTTTGCCCATCACAAAAGAGCTTCAAGAAAGAGCAGTAGATATAGTAGGAACGGGAGGAGACAAGATAGGAAGCTTTAACATCTCCTCCACAGTAGCCTTGCTTGTTGCATCGTGTGGGGCAGTGGTTGCCAAACATGGAAGCCGATCCATCACTTCAAAGTCTGGAAGTGCAGATATGTTTGAGGCTTTGGGTGTAAGACTCGATCTGAGCATACAAAACTCTGCAAAACTTTTAGAGGAGAGTGGTTTTACTTTTATGTTTGCACAAAACCATCACCCTGCTATGCGTTTTATCATGCCTGTGAGAAAGAGCATACCAGAGAAGACCATCTTTAACATACTTGGACCACTCACCAACCCAGCAGGTGTAAAAAAGTCTATGCTTGGTGTGTTTGACAAAGCTTTTGTGCCAAAGATGCTTGAGGCTTTGAAGATAAACGGCGCTACCTCTGCACTTGTAGTCAGCTCAGAGGAGGGGATGGATGAGATAGGACTAAGTGGCATCACCTATGCAGCACAGCTTCGCGATGGCAAGGTACATCACTTTGAGATAGACCCTGCTGAGTATGGACTCAAAAAGATGCCACTCAAAGCGATCATGGGTGGTGACGCAAAAGAAAATGCTCAGATACTGCTCAATATCTTTGAGCAAAAAGCAACAGATGCACAAAGAGATATAGTGCTTATAAACGCAGCAGCTTCCCTTATGGTGGAGGGGATGGCAAGAGATATGCAAGATGGGTTTGAGATAGCAAGAGAGGCTCTTGCAAAAGGCAGAGCGACACAAAAGCTCAAACAGATCATAGAGGTTTCACAAAAATTATGATGAGATACAAACTCAAAGAGAATAACCTTTTACCACTTGTTGCAAAGTTTGGTCGCAAGATAGACAACTGTGTTGTGATACTCAAAGGGGATCTTGCCGCTGGAAAGACAACCCTTGTCAAAGCTGTTGCAAAAGCTATGGGTGTAGAAGATGAAGTAACGTCACCAACATTTTCACTGCAACAGGTGTATGGTGAAAAGTTATTTCACTATGATATCTACAACCACGGGCTAGAACACTTCATCTCACTTGGGATGCTCGAAGAGCTTGAAAAAGAGGGGATACACTTCATAGAGTGGGGTGATGATACACTTCGTGATATCTTGGTGGAAGCTGGGATGAGTGTTGTGGTGATAGAGATAGAA
>JAMORZ010000065.1 GCA_027063295.1 Sulfurimonas sp. | reverse complement strand
AGCTGTGTGCGCGCTCTAGTAGCCCCATCGGAGTAAACGCAGAAAGTATCCAGTAAAGCTCTAGCACCTCTTTTACATCTGATTGCACCCAAAAAACAGACTTCTCAGGGTCAATTCCTAAACTTAAAAAGTCAATCGCACTTTGCATAGTAAGCTCAGCAAGTTTCTCACCACCATTACCACTACTCATCGCATGATAGTTTGCAATAAACGCAAAAGTCTCCCCTTTGCATTGAGCATCTACCATCTGCTTGATAGAACCAAAATAGTTTCCAATATGTAAATCACCTGAAGGTTGAATACCTGTCAATACTCTCATCAAATTTCCTAGTTTTTTGGGTGTATTATACCCATCTCAGCTTTATTTTGTTATTATATAAGTAAATAAAAGGTAGATATGAACTACCTCTCACAAAAGGATTTATCATGAACTTACAAATTCGTGCAAAAGATATAACATTAACAGACGCAACAAGAGCTCATTTAGAGTCAGCAGTAGAAGCATTTACAAAATATTCATTAGATATCACATCTATTAACTGTATTGTTGCTAAAGAGAAAAAAGGTGTTATGGTAGAGTTTGATATTAAAATTGCTCATGCTTCACCTGTTGTTATCACTCAACACGATGATGTACTTGATGCTGCTATTGACCTTGCTATCGACAAAGGGAACAAAGCACTTCGCCGTTTACACGACAAAGTAACTTCACATAAAGCAACTTCTATCAAAGAGCTAGAAACTCTAGAATCTTAACAAAGATGCCTTAACGGGCATCTTACCCCACATATTCAAGGACACTTATCTTGAGATTACTTCTCCTTTTTTTCTTTTTATTTTTCAATCTTTTTGGTGCAGATACAAAAGAATACTCTTTTCGTGTAGGCTATGGTGTTGCTTCTAACAACGATCTTGGTGAGATTTTGCTTCTTGACTTTGGATCTACAAAGAAAGATCTCTCTGTTGTAAACATCGATGGTGGTTATCTTCTATATAAAGATACTTTTGATCTCCCTTTAGATATCTACATAAAAGGTGGTCTCTCTTACTTTAATGAAGATCAGCATGATGATGTTTATGAAGCAACACTTTATATAAAGTTTCTTTACAATCTTGATTTTCTCGATAATCGTATCCGTATTGGATTTGGTGAAGGGATCTCCTATGCAGATGAAGTTTTGGAAGTGGAGTTTGATGAGGAGAGTGCTGAGGGTGGTGATACATCAAAGTTTCTCAACTATCTTGATATCAGTTTTGATTTTGATGTAGGTCGCTTGGTGGGGTACAGACCTCTTGAAGATGTTTATCTTGGTTATCTGCTCAAACACCGTTCAGGTGTTTTTGGACTCTACAACGGTGTGCATGGTGGTTCAAACTATAACACTATTTATATAGAAGCAAATTTTTAAAGGATTTTTATGTACAACTGGATTTTATGGTTTCATGTTATCTCATTTATCTCATGGTTTGCGGTACTTTTTTACCTACCGCGTTTGTATGTTTACCATGCAGAAAATATCACAAACAAAGGTTTTGTAGAGGTTGTAAAAGTGCAAGAGTACAAACTCTTTAAATACATCGGTGTCCCTGCTATGTGGGCAACACTACTAAGTGGCTCGGCGATGATTTACCTCTCTATCGATGGAGGGTTTAATCTTTTTTTAACAGGTGGATGGCTCCATGCAAAGCTTTTTGTAGCAACACTACTGATTATCTACTTTTTTACACTTGAGAAGATCCGCAAAGAGTTTGCAGAAGATAGATGCACAAGAAGTGGAAAGTTTTTTCGTATCTACAACGAAGTGCCAACGATTATGATGCTTCTTATCGTTGCATTTGTGGTTGTAAAACCTTTTTAGGTTTTACTTCTCCCCTTTTTTCTTTGCTTTAAAAAGCAAAGGTGTCCCCGTAAAATCAAAAGCCTCCCGCATCTTGTTTGTAAGGTAGCGTCTGTAAGTAAAGTGAAGCCCTTTTGGCTTGTTCATAATGATAGCTATCTTTGGGGGGCGCGTTTCATACTGTGTTCCATAGTAGATACGAATCACCTGACCACTCACACTTGGAAGTGTATGGCGACGAAGTGCTCGCTCTATCACTTCGTTGATCTTGCTTGTTGGTATTCTTTGTGAGTAGTTCTCGTTGATTTTAAGTATCATATCGTGAAGTTTATCTACTCTAAGGTGACTTT